>CANQMJ010000010.1 GCA_947624945.1 uncultured Clostridia bacterium
TATACTCGATAACGGGCTCCGCATCGGGCAGAACGGACGGGAACGGGAAATAGTCTATGACCTCGCCGTTCAGCTTGTAATGCGTACATACCGGAATCTTGTCCATGTACGACAGCACGTCGAGCTTCGTTATGACCACGCACGTCGCCGCCTGCACCTGAACGCCGTACCTCGTCGCCACGATGTCGAGCGGACCGACGCGGCGCGGACGTCCCGTCTTGGCGCCGTTCTCGCTGCCCGCTTCGCGCAGCTTCTCGGCCTCCTCGCCGAACCATTCGCACGTGAACGGGCCCTCGCCGACGCACGTCGAGTACGCCTTTATGACGCCTATGATCTCGTCCACCTTCAGCGACGGGCAGCTGCACCCGACCGGCGCATACGCCGCCAGCGTGTTCGACGACGTCGTGTACGGGTAAATGCCGTAATCGAGGTCGCGCAGCGACGCAAGCTGCGCTTCGAACAGAACGCGCTTGCCCTCCGACTGCGCGCGCCTCAGATACGCGCCCGTGTCCTTGATATACGGCTTTATGCGCTCGCCGTACTCGGACAGCCACGCCTCGAGCCGCTCCCACGTCCACTCCTCCGCGCCGTACACGTTTTTGAGCGTGAGATTTTTCCATTCGAGTATGCCTAAAAGGTGCTCGCGCAGATGCTCGGGATACAAAAGCTCGCCCGCCAGTATCGTCTTTTTCTGATATTTATCCGAATAAAACGGCGCTATCCCCTGCTTCGTCGAACCGTACTTCTTATCCGCGAGCCTTGCCTCCTCGAGCCCGTCGAGCTCGCGGTGCCACGGCAGAAGCACCGACGCCCTGTCGCTTATCATGAGCTTATCCGGCGTGACGAAAACGCCGCTTTCGGCGACCGTATCTATCTCGTTCATCAGATTCTCGGGGTCGAGCGCGACGCCGTTGCCGAGAATGTTCACGACTCCGTCGCGGAAAATGCCGGACGGGAGAAGATGGAGCGCGAATTTACCGTATTTGTTGACGATGGTGTGACCGGCGTTGCCTCCGCCCTGATAGCGGATGACGATATCGTAATCCTCCGTCAGAAGGTCGACCATGCGGCCCTTACCCTCGTCGCCCCAGTTTACACCGACGATTGCACAGTTGGACATACTATATTACCTCACAAATTGACCGTTATGAGCGCCCGTGCGGACGCACCGATTAATTATACCCTATCGCGGGAAATTATGCAAGTGGTTTTTGACCCCGCGCGCAAATTGAAACTATTAATATATTATGTAAAGACTCCGCGCCCGATACGCTCCGAAAACATCGCCGTCATACTCGCCTGCACGAAGATTTGCCGCGTCAATTATGTCCAAATTGTAAACTTTGACCGAAAATCTTGACAAAACACAAAAACTCGTTTACAATAGGTATACTGAAAGTCCCCGCAGCGCCGTAATATACGGAGGACCAAACAACCAACAAGAATATTTCGGAGGAAAAGAAAATGAAAAAAATTCTTGCACTCGTAATGGTAGTCGCCATGATGGCGGCGCTTGCCGTTACAACTTCTGCCGCCGAAGTCCCGGAAGAGGGTCTGATAGCGCACTTCACATTCGACGACCTCGACGCCGGTCTTAAGGGCGCAGGCGCAGTCGCAACACCCGTAACGATCGTAGCCGATGCAGAGCCCGAGATCGTCGTCACCACCGACGACGCTCACGAGGGCGGCGCCGTTGACCTCGGCGCAAGCGGCCAGAACTTCCTCAACGTAACGAAGGAAGACGGCACGCCTCTTCTCTCCGGTCTTGAGGGCTTCACCGTTTCCTACTGGTCGAAGAACAACGCCGGCACAGGCTGGAACTTCTTCGCAGTTCCCGGCGACATCGCCGACCTCGGCGCTATGGGCGCGCAGACGTACCTCTCCGAGAGATACATCGGTATCCTTGAGGGCGCATCCGACGTTGCCGTTGAGCGTTACAACTGCACGGGCGCACGTACATACACGACGGGCGCCGTAACACACGACTACGCTGATGCGTGGAAGCTCATCACCGTTTCTGTCGGTCCCGATTCCGTTGAGCTCTATATCAACGGCGAATGGTGGGGCGGCATGGAAAGCGGACTTCTCGATATGTACCCGAACCATGAGCTCGCTTCCATCCTCGGCGATGACAGCAAACTCTTCATCGGCTTCGCTAACTGGGAATCCGGCGAATACTCCACGAGCCTTGTCGACGATTACGTGATCTACGACCACGCAATGACCGAGGCTGAGGTAGTCGATCTCGCAACCGCTATGGGCGTCGAAGGACTCTCCGCTCCCGCAGAGACCGAAGCTCCCTCGACCGAGCCCACGACCGAGGCTCCCGAGACCGAGCCCACGACCGAAGCTCCCGCCGGCGATGGAACAGAGGCTCCCGAAGGCGGTTCTCCCGCTCCCGCAGGAACACAGGCTGCTCCCGCAGAGACGAATGCTTCCGACGATGAGGGCGGATGCGGCTCCACGCTCGGCGCTGCCGCAGCGATCGTTGCACTCGCAGGCGTATTCGGCTGCGCTATCGTAAAGAAGCACTAAGCCTTATATCGAAAAAGCCCCCCGGCGCTGGGGGCTTTTTCTTTTATCTACGCACCGTTCTCACTTGTACATGGCACGGAGCCGCCCGCTCTATCGCCTCGCTTATTATCGAAAACGTCGCCTCGTCGCACCTGACCGCGACCGACAAAACCGACGCCCCCGCGTCAAAATACACCTCGCACGTCCCCGCGCCGCATATCTCCTCTATGAACTCGACGAGCGCACGCTCCGTATACGACGTCCGCGACGAATACGCGACCGCCAAACGCCGCCGCCTCGCGTCCTCGCCGCCCACGGCAGCGACGCCGCACATACGCTCGTGATGTGCGAGATACTCGCCGTCCGCATACGCGCCGAAGAGCCCGCGCCGCGCCCGTTCGACCTCGTCGCCGAACACTTCGCACTCGCCGTCCACCGCAGCTCCTATCGCCTCGAACTCGCGGATCTCGCCGTACCACACCGGCAAATGACCGAGATACGCGCTCATGATACCGTCACCGTCCCGAGCGTCGGGATCTCGTCCGCACCGAGCGTCACATCGACCGCGCTACCGTTTATTTTTGCCGACGCCACCGTTTTTACGACCCCTGTATCGTATATCCTCGCCGTCAGCTGCGAAATTCTCATCACGACCGCCGCCGTCGACTCCCACGTAGCCGCAGCCGCCGTGACGAACTCGCCGCACGCTCTTCCGACCGCTTCTTTGCCCGCCGCCGCGTCAACTCCGTCCGCATACGCGACCGTCGCCGAGATGTCGGCTTTCTTCTCCACCGCGCCAGCGACCGTCACGACCTGACCGAGCTGCGCTATCTCGTCCGCGATAACGCGTTTTACCTCGTCTATAACCTCCGCCGACGGCGCTGCAGCGTCATCGCCTCTGACCGCAACGCGCACAGTCCCGGCGCCGCTCGCCCTCGGCGTCACCTTCACACCTCCTACGCCGTCGATACCGCCGACCACGCGCCTGTTATCGTCGAGGCTCCCGAACGACCGCGGACTTATCCTCGCCTCCACGACACGGCGCCGCAAAGACTCTATATCCTCCTCATCGCGCCCCGCCTCGAGCAGCTTCTCGCACTCGCAGAACGTCAGCCCCTCTATGTACGACAGCGGCAGGAGCGCCTCGCCCACATCAAGATTCGCCTCCGACCCCGCCGTCTCGCACACGAGCCTGTAACGGTAACGCCCGATCGTGTACTCGTCGATATAATCGCCGAGCACGTACACGTGACGCCCCAAAAGGAACCTGCTCCCGCCCGGGAGCTTTTTGTTCACCCTCGCGCTCACGACCGCGCACGTCGCCGCCTTGCGCTTCACGCCGAGCGACTCCGCATGACGCAGAAGCGCCTCCTCCCCGCACGTGTCGGGGAACGCGTCGTTCACCACATCGTAAAGGCGCTCATACATCGCCGCCAGCTCCTTCGCCGCCGGCACGACAGCGTCATAAAATATTGACCCCTCGCCGACATCGACGCCGCCCGGCGCCGACGCCAGCATCCGCGCAAGTATGCTCTCATAACTCACTTTTCCGTTCATCATAACCTCCGTTTACTTTCCTCTGCAAAATATCACGCCGTCCCGCGCCGTCGACGCCGCGGACACGCCGACGCGCCGCATCCGCCCCTCGACCGCCGCGCACGCGTACCGCGCACACGCACCGTACAGATCGCCTATCTCGACCGCGCACATCGCAAAAAGCGCATCCGCCGCACCGTCGTTCTTTTCACACCTACTACATCTCCGTCCGACGCGGCACATGCCGCCCCTGAACAATATCAAATACGTCATACCGCCGCCTCCTTCAAAACAGCTCTGCAAACCGGCGACCGCCCATACACGTTCTCGCACGACTCGCACACCATTATCTTCTCATTTCCGTCGACGAGGACGCGCACGCCGCACCCGCCGAACATCTCCGGCACCGCACGCGGCAGCGTACACGAAACGCTTACTCCGACACCCGCCGACATTCTCACCTCCGCGTCCGCCGCAAGCTGACCGTGCTCGCCGTCTCTCAGCCGCCGCAGATACGAGAGCCGCCCGTACCGCTCTATATCAGCGCTGTCCGCACTCACGAACGTCTGCCTGCCCTCGTCCGTGTCTCGCACGAGCGTGACATAATTGTATTTTCCGTCCCCTATCGACGCATTCACCGAAAACACGCTCGCCGTCGACTCGCCTATCACATCCGCGCACACCGTCTCACTAAACGGCAAAAGCGACAACATGCCGTCCCCGCACGCGAGCACATACCGCCCGAACCCCGCCGCCTCCGTCATGAAAACCGCGTCCGCGATAACGTCTATCGCACGCCCGTCATAGAAAATGCTCTCGATTCTGTACCCTGTCTCCGCTGTCCGCCCGTACCGAATACCGTACCGCGCCGCGACGCTTCTCACCACCGCCGACAGCGTCACCGACGAAAACGCAAACGCGTCACGCCCGTATAAATACCGCACCGCGTCGAACGCGCGGCACTCGCAAAGACCGCCTGCGCGCGACACCGAGAACACTCGCCCCGAAAATACGCGCCCGCCGCCGTACAAAACCTCAACTCCGCACCCGACACCGACATCGCCGCGCACCGTAAACGATGCCTCGCCCGCACGCAAAAGCGCACTTTTCACCGTTACATCGCCGACAGCCGCTCTGCGCCCGCCGTCGATGTAAACAACAGCGCCGCCACAACCTAACCTCAAACAAGACACCCCCTCACCGTCACCGATATCCCGTCCTCGCCGAACATCATCTTCGCCTCGGTCACAACAGCGCACACACAGTACCGCGACACCTCGACTCCACCGTCACTCTCCGCGACAGCGGCAGCCTCGACTCGTCCGCCGCCGACAAAACAGCGCCGCACAAAAGACACAAACTCGTCGGCACTGTAACCGCCGTCCGCGCACTCGCAACCCTCCGCCTCATACGGCAATAAAAACCGCACCGTCAAAACTCCGCCGCCGCCTCCGGCGACTATATCCGAACTCCCGTCCGCCATTTTTTCGACTCGGTTCACATCGTCAAACTGCACCGACAACTCGTCGGCGGCGCACGGCATGAGCCGCCCGTTTATATACAAATACCTCACGCGCCCGCGCCTCCCGTCATCACAAATTCTTCGACCGCCGCCGATACCGCTGCGTCCACATTCACACTGACAATACCCGCATTCGCACTCACCGCGACCGCATATCCGGGCTCGACGCACCCGTATACGCGAT
Source organism: uncultured Clostridia bacterium (assembly GCA_947624945.1). Classification (GTDB taxonomy): domain Bacteria; phylum Bacillota; class Clostridia; order Oscillospirales; family CAG-272; genus DTU064. The sequence continues at coordinate 5,757 of CANQMJ010000010.1, forward strand.
GCAGCCGCTGCAAAATCGCCTCAATGTCGCGCTTTAACGACTCTATGCCGTCCTCATTCGCCGCCGCGCGCCCGCGATACTTCTCATCAAAGATCCCGCGCACCCGCGCGCCGATCTCGTCCGTTATGCGCGCAGACTGCCCGCATCTTCCCGTCGACGAAACGTCCCGCCACAGAACGACGCCCCCGCGCCGCGATACGAACGACATGATACCCTTCGACGCGAGCTCACGCGCTTTCCCGACCGAAACGGTTTCGACCGCGCCGCCGCACTCGCATAAAAACCCGGACGCCGTCCCGTAAAACGACGCTGCCGCCACAGCACCCGCAACAGCGAACGCAGCGCCGCCGTCACAACTTCGCAGCACCGACACAAAATCATCACTGTATTCGCCCGCGTCACCTACGACAACGCACCGCACATTCGCGCCTTCGCCGCGCAGCGCCCTCACGCTCTCGACCGCTGTCGGCGCAAACTCCGCCTTCTCGCACACGATAACATCAACGCCGTCCCCGAGCGCACCGACTGCCGCCGCATACGAACCCGCGTCCAAAACAACGTCCGCGCCGCCCGTCATCGGCATGCCCGCCGTCGGAAACAACTCGCACCCGCGGTCGTATACGACAAACTCATCGTCCAAAAGCTCGTCCGCGCCGTGCACATACTGCACGCACCCGAAAGCGCCGTTCACATATACCGCGACCTCGTACAAACTCCCGTCAAACGCACACGTCAAAATGATGCCGTTCCCGAAGCTGCCCTTATACCTCGCGCGCCCGAACGCGCACGACGCATAATTGCCGCCGTCGGGACGCACGCACACGACCTCGGACGCGCACAAAAGCGCATCCTTCACCGCACTCGGCAAATCCTCGCACGAATATCCGTACCTGACCGGCTCGCCGGCGGGGCCCCATCCCGTCTCTGCGACGAGCCCCACAACGCCGCCCCGACGCGGAACGACAGCGCCCTCATCCTTTACACAAAATCCGTCAAACAAAACCTAAATAAACCCCTCCTACGCAGCATTTACCGTCAGCACCAACTTCTCCATTTTCCGCGCGCCCGATATCACATCCGCACCGCACGCGCCGTAACTGACCGTCACCTCGACATACTTTTCATGCGCCTTGACGCTGAGCTTCTCCGCTTTTATCTTCTCGCCTCCGAACTCGATCTCCGACACCACTCCGGCAATAAACATGCCGTCGTCGACCGCGCACGGCTTGCGCCCGGGGAAATACACATACCGCACGCAGACAGCCGCCTCGCCGTCCGAAACGTTCATCGACACGACCTCGTAATATATCTCACCCGCGCCGCCGTCGGCGGGAACGGGACCGCGCCGACACTCTATCGTCGGAAACGCATATGAAAGAGCATCGCCGACAGCGTCACTGAAACGAGAATACATAATATAGTAACACCTCCGATCCTGATAAAAATCACCTTACCAAATAAGTCGTCTGTGCCGCACCGCACACATCCTGCCGCGCTCCCTCATCTTCGAGACTGCGGCGAGCGTGCGCTCGAACGCGCTCGTCCCCTCCGCGAACCGCACGGTCAAGTCCCCGTCCGTCCGCGAATATGCCGCGCCGTCGCGCTTGCTTGCGAGCAGCACAGACTCGGCAATATCCGCCGCCGCGATGTCGGCGACCGCGCACAGAATCGCATCCGCACCGGCGTCACCGACTACATCGTCCGCATCGTCCGCATCGTCCGCATCGACCACAACGTCCGCGCCGACAATGCCCCCGACCTCGCGCACCGCTCCCGCGACAGCCGTATCATACAGCCCCGCGTCGCACCCGCCCGAGTCGGGTGCGACGTGAAGCATATCAAGACGGTCGCTGATTTCCTTTCTAAGCAACGCCGATTTTTTCATCCGAGCGAAACGATACGGCAGATCGGAATGAGTCGGTGATCGATCACCACACCGTCCTCATCTTTGACAAGCGTCCAATTCTCGCCCTTTGCAAGCTCCGCATCCGTCGGCGACATCGTCGCCTGCGACGACTTCGTGTAATCGAAGCCGAACGGATGCAGCACCTTTCGCGTGCGCGTGTAGAGCACGTCCGCGCCGCCGTCGTCGGCGGGCGAACGGTGCATCTCATACGGCGTCTTCGCGCCGATATTCTCATAGAATATCGACCCTTCGCCGAGCACGTACGACGTGTACGTCGTCGGCCCGTCGCCGGGGACTGCGGGCACCGCGTCGGTAATAATCACCGACTTGCCGTTCCACGAACCGATCGTAAGATCGCGCGTGACGCCGTCCTTGTCCGTGTACGTCAGATAATTCATCAGCTGCAAATTTTCGAGATTTGCCGCTACCGCCGAATGGAGCAGCACGACCGAAAACTTCGTTCTCGCCGAACCGCACGCGGCGCTCACAGCGTCGTTGAGCGTCGTCGCGCCGACCTTGCCCTCTTCCGCCTTCGTTATATCGAGCGTGTGCGCTGTGATGAACTTGTCCTTCTCGCCGTCGCTTTCCGACTTAGCAAAAACGCCCGCGAGCACGGACAGAAGCGTTGACTCGTCCGTCGCGTCGTGATACTCCGATATCTTCTTCGCCACCGTATCCATATAGTCGACGGCGGACGTGTCCGCATTGAAATCGCGCTCGCTCCACGCGTTCGCTCTGCCGACGACGACAGTGCCGAACTCATATCGCGGCGTCTTGCCGACGACTATATCGGTCTCGCCGTCGTAATTCTGCGCCGCGCCCGTCAGAACGCCGCACAGCGGCACCTTCGCATACGACGCGCTGCCCGCACCTTTGAAAAGTGCGCGTATCTCACTGTTGCCGGTGAGGACGCCGCGCGCGGCGAGCTCACTCATCTTAACTGTCGGCATTCTGCCCACATAGTCGCCGAAAGCGGCGGCGTCAAATGTTGCCGAATCGAAATTTGTCATTTTGTTTTAACTCCTTTGTTTTCCTGTTATTTTTGATTTTTTTACGTTTGTCAAATATTTTGCGTTTATTTTCTACATCCGTCTTTAATGCGTCAGCGCCCGCGCTTTTTTCGCACATATTCACTGTACGTGAGCTCGCGTCCCGCGCCGCCGTACTCTTCATCTTCGTCGTCTACGCTCTCGACCGGCGTGATCCCGATGAAACGGCGGCGCGGCACACTGTCGCAGAACGAATGACTGCCGCCGAAAAACAGATACGGCTCATCGTCCCTCAGCTTCTTCACCGCCTCGTCGAGCCCGCGCGGCGCATCGTCGAAATCCTCGCCGTCCCACTCATACGCGAGCGCGGCGCGCGCCGCGTTCATATTCCTCGCACCGGCTCTCTCGAGCGCACGGCGCATCGAACTCTCGAACTTGTCGTCGATTCGCCGCTTCTCGGCGCACGACACCGCCTCCGCGACCGCCGCATTCACGGCTTCGCCTATCTCGCGGCTCGCCTCTGCAGCTATCGCCTCGACCGCTGACTCGTCGACGCCGAGCCCCAAAAGAAATTCCTTGTCCATATAACTCCTTTACTTTATACCTAACCTGTCGAGCTCCGCGTCCGCATCGTCGACGAGCGGATGCGCCATGACCAGCGTCCTCGGCGACACGATGCCCTGCGACTTCGACAGCGACTCGATCGTATTTTTCTCGTTTATGAGCAGATCGCGGCTGCACGATATCTTCACATTCGTCCGCGTAAAATCGCCGATGCCCGTGTAATACGCATACGACCGCGCATACGCGACGAACTCGTCAAACGCCCCCGCCAGCTCGCATTCGAACCCGTTCGCGTCGAGGTCGATGTCGGAATACATCGCCAGAACGTTCATCTCATTCGGATTCGACCCGAGCCTGTCGCTGTGACTGTCGAACCCGCGGCAGCACTCGACGAGCGCCTCCGACAGCATCGCGCAGATGCTGTCGTAATTGTCCGCGTCCACGTCGACCGACAGCGTCTCGACGCCGCCCTCCGCACCCGGCTCCGACCTCACCTTCACGGCTCCGTATACGGCGAGATTTCGCCTGAACTCGCCGAGGTCCTCGCCGTCGAAATTCTTCAAAACGAGCACCGACGACCGACTGTTCTCCTTCATATTGTCACAGAAATCGGAATACAGCTCGTTGATCGCATCCTGGAGCGCACGCGCGCGCCTTATCATCGGTATACCGTCGCGGTTGTACTTGACCGCGATCACCGGCACACGGTCCCAAACGTAACCGTTGCCGTCCGCATCGCAAAAATGGCACATGCGCTCACCACGCTCATAAAACTCGCCTCCGCGATAATCGTACTCCGCAACTCCGTGCCTGTCGTATACGAACGCCAACATCTCACGTTTCGCGCGCCTGCCCTCATACCTCTCGACCGGGCAAAGCCTCACGAGCGCATCAAGCTCCGTATGCGCGCGGTCGCGCCACAGCGGCACGCACCACATCGGATCGAACGATGTCAGCGCAAGCTCGCCGCGCTCGTCTATGTACGGGTGCAAAAACGACACGCCGCAGTTTATCGCGTCCGTCGCCGCGCGCCTCCACAGCGACTGAGCGCCGCCGTTGAAGTACCCGCGCAGAAAATCGGAAAATATCCTGTCCTCACAGTCGACAGTCAGCGGCCTGCCGAGCGAATAATTGACTTTTTGGTCGACGAGCCGCCCGTACTGATTGTTCACGACATGCGCGCACGGCAGACGGTCGAGCGTTATCATGCCGCCGTCGGCGCCGACCGCGGTGCGCACACGTCGCAGAACGTCGTGATCGCCTCGGTAATACCGCCTCGCGTCCGCCATCTCGCGCCTGCGCTCCGACATCAAAAACCGCTCCGTCTCACCCTCGAGCATTTGCTTGTAATAATCCATGTTTTACCGGGAAAACTCTCAAAATCGAGCTTCCCGCACCCCTTCCCGCAGCCTTTGCTGCATTATTTTTATTTTCTTCACACCCCTCCACCCACACCAAATAATAACTACGTACCCATTCTCCCCGTTCGGAGCATTATCAAAAACTATATTTACTCTCTTCCATCGCATCCATAACCGCATACCTCATCGCATCCATCAAATGATCGTTTCCCCCCGCCGGCCTGTTCACGGGAACGCCGCTCCCGTCGACAGCCCACGCGTAAGCGCATATCTCGGAGATGAAATTTCTGCACTTCGGATCGCACACTATCCGAAGCCGCCGCACACGGTCGATGCCGGACATAACGCTGTCCCGCCCCTTCTTCGCCGCGCAAATTCGGTACAGCCCGAACCGCCGCAGCTCCTCTATCGACTTCGGCTCCGCCGCGTCCGCCACGATCCTTTCCTTTCCGTACCCGCGCGCCGTGATCCGAGCCGCCAGCATGTCATTCGTCAGCGCCCGCTCGTATATCTCATCAAAGACATACAGCTCGCCCCTCGCCTTGTCGAGCACACCGCAGAACAGCGCGCTCGGATCGTTCGTGTACCCGAAATCGAGCCCGAACACTGCCGCCGCCCCGCGACGGCTCAATATCTCGCCTCTGTCAAACTCCGCGACCGTGAAATCGTCGTACACGAGCCCGCCGAAAACTCCCCACTCGCCGAGCCCCGCCACACGGTACCGCTCGGGACGCTCGCGCTTCATGTCCTCGAACATCTTTATGTCGTCGCCGTCGAGGAACTCGTTGCACTTGTACGTCGTCGTTATCGCCAGCACGTCCGCCGACGGCGGACGGTCGAAGAACCGCTTCTTTATCCAATGTGTCCCCGACCACGGATTGAACGTCAGCGTCACCTGCTTGAAGTACCCCTCAGGCACACGGCCCCGCAAAAGCTCGTCCACGACCGCGAAATCCTCCTCGCTCTCGATCTCGAACGCCTCCTCGCACCAGATCCAGCAAAGCACGCCGTCATACACCGACAGCGACGTCAGCTTCATCGGGTCGTCTAACCCCTTGAAGAATATCTTCTGCCCCGTCCGCCTCCGCGTTATTTCGAGCGGCGACGTCCGAAACTCAAACTCGCGCTCAACACCGAGACGGCGCGCCGCCCACCGCAGCTCCGTGTAGCACGACCGCTGCAGCGACGCATACGTCCGCCTGACGACGAGCATGTTCGCCTTCGGGTACCGCAGAAGGTGGTATATGTACCAGAGCGCCGCCGTCTTCGACTTCTTCGACGCCCTCGATCCCTTCACGACTCTGTACCGCCCGCGAAACCGCCAGAACTCGCCGTATCCCCTCCCCACCGCCTCCGATATGTCGACCCGCCGCCTACTCATCATCGTTCACATCGCCGTCCGCTATCTTTTCCTCGCCGAAAATGTCGACTCCGCACTCGCCGCCGTCGCCGTCGAGGATGCCGTACCTGCGCGCCAGCATCTCGGCGGCCGCCATCCTCTCCTTCACCGTCGGCTGCGTTTTGACCACCTTCACCGACTTCTCCACATGACCCGACTCGCCCATCTTCTGCTCCGTCACCACGACCGGCTCGCGCAGCCGACCGCGCATCACGGACGTCAGCATCGACAAAACCTCCTCCGCGTCCGCGACGGAACGCTTTTTTTCATCAAACTCTCCTATCTGCCGTCACCTCACTTTCAACCGAAACCGCCGCCTTAACATCAATATTCACCGCCCTCACGGCAAATCTTGTCCGTCGTCATCTCTATAAGCTCCGCCACCGTCGACGCCCCGCATATTTCGAGAATATCGTCGACTTCGAGCCGCTCGATGCAGTCGCCGCACAGCGTCTTAAGCCCGAACCTGACGTCGTACATGTACTCGTCGCCCGGAAATATCCGCTGCCCGCAAACGGAGCACACGAGCGCCTCTCCTCCGCCCGCGTCAAGACTGCACCCGTCCCTGTGCCCTATCTCCGCGTCGCAAACATCACATCTCAATACTGTCTATCACCTCCTGAAGAACATATGTTCTATAAAACTTATTTTATTTGCCGCCCGAAGGCGGCCGCGATCATTTTCCGATCGTGCCTATATTATATCACAAAACGATGTGTTTGTCAATACCTTTTCGAACATTTGTTCTATATTTTGCGAATTTTGGTAAAACTGTAACACGAAATAACGCATTTTTTGTTGACACATGACGAAAAAAGATGTATAATAAACTGAATAATGATATAATTCGGAGGCGTGTATGTCAAAAACATGTCTTAACTGCGGACGCGAAATAAGCGGCGAAGGCAAAAACAAAGTATTTTGCAACGACTGCTTTTCCATAATGTCGTCTTTTCTCCGCCGTCTGCCCAAGTCGAACGAACCGGCGATGACGGTGTACGAACGCACAAAGCCGAACTTTCCGAATATGGGCATAAGCGACAGAGCGGCCGTCTATCTTGAAAAATGCTGTAAACGATACGACGAGGGCATGAGGAGCTCGCAGCCCACACCCGCGCCTGCAAACATCGACGACGGCGACTACCCCGACCCGATATCACTCCCGCGCCGACGCCGTCCCGCGCCGATGCGCGATACTCCGCATGCGTCCGATACAAGCTACGTCTCCGGCCTCCGCTACGACATAAACGACGACTCCGTCAACACCGGACGTACCGACGAAGACGCGGGCTCGACGCAGATGTTTTCATACACCGAGCGCACGCCGAGCTACGAGGAATACCAGTACCGCGAATACAGCGAGGCGGCGGCAAAGGTCGCGGCGGAGGAAGCCGCACGCGAAGCAGCGTCACGCGCAGGCGTCATAAAAACGCCCGAACGCATGCAGCAGAGACGCCGCGTCAACGAATATGATAACAACGAAGTCAGCACCGACATCGCCGACAACGGCGAAGACGACTACTCCTACGACGACAGATCGGGCGCCGGATCGGGCGACGAAACGAAACGCCGCCTCTACCTGATACTCGCAGCCGCGGCCGCGGCGGTCATACTGTTCGCCGTACTCGCATTCAGCGGACTGCTCACCGGCAGCCGCAAGCCGAACACGCCCGTGGTCGGCTCCGACAGCGACAGCGTATCGGACGACATCAATAACGGCGCCGTCGTCCTGCCCGCCGAAAGCGACTCGACCGAAGCTCCGGAAACGACGGCAGCACCCGACACGACATCATCGCCCGTTACGACAGAGCCCGCCGTCGACCCGTCGACGTGCCTGCATCAGTGGACGGCGGCGACATGCACCGAAGCCTCCGTCTGCACGATATGCGGCACCGTAAACGGCGCGCCGCTCGGCCACTCATTCTCCGCGCCTACATGCACCGAGCACGGCAAATGCATGCGCTGCGGCGAGGTCAACACCGCCGACACGCTCGCGGCTCACGACTACGCGCCCGCAACATGCACCGACCCGCAGAAATGCCGCATGTGCGGCGCTACGACGGGCAGCGCTCTCGGACACACGTTCTCGGAACCTACATGCAGCGAGCACGGTAAATGCACGCGCTGCGGCGCCATAAACAATAACGATAAACTCGCCGACCACGACTACGCGGCGGCAACATGCACCGAGCCGCAGAAATGCAAGGTGTGCGGCGCAACAAAGGGCGCCCCGCTCGGTCACGACTACACCGAAGCTACATGCACAGAGCCGCAGAAATGCAAGGTGTGCGGCGCAACAAAGGGCGAACCGCTCGGTCATGACTACACCGCAGCGCCGACGTTTGAATGGAGCGACGACCTCACATGCACATATACGCTCGTATGCACGCGCGACGCATCGCATACGACTGAAGGCGGCGCGGCGACCGTGACGCACGAAACGACGACCGCACCCACATGCTCGACGCCGGGTGTCGAAACATACACCGCGACGGCGACCGTCAACGGAACGACTTACATGTGGACTGAGAAAAAGACTCTGAAGATACCCGCGAGCGGAGAGCATGTGTTTGACGAGGGCTCGTTCGTCTGCTCCGTCTGCGGCGAACAGTTCGACGGATTCGAATCGGCTCAGAGCTGGAGCGGCACACAGTATCGCAACACTAACCTCAACATCATCGTCGTAAGCACCAACCCCGGCAGCTTCCAATATCAGCTTACAAACACCGGTGACATCGACAGCGGCGACGCGATACCCGAGGGCGCATTCAGACTCATCGTCAAATCGGGCGACTCGATAAAGGTACTCACGCCGACATTTATAAACGCGGAAGAGGACAGAGGCGACCTGTTCCCGAACGACATACGCTACCACGAGGTACGGTTTGACATCGAGGAAGGCGACGAACCTCTCTTCTACGAGTACTACGAGTCCAACTTCTCAACATCTCACTTCTGGACAAGCAGCCGCAGCGCGGCGCTCTACTGGAAAGCTCAGTAAAACAAAAAGGGGGACGTACAACGTCCCCTTTCCTTTTTCCACATCGCAAAAAGGAGGGGCACCGCCCCTCCTTTTGATTTGCACTTTATGCTTATTCGTCGTCCTCGATCTTCGCCTCTGCGATTATCTTCTGCGCGATATTCGCGGGGACCTCCTCATAGCGGACGAATTCGAAGTCGAACGAGCCTCTGCCCTGCGACATAGCGCGCAGCGCGACCGTGTAGTCCATCATCTCCGCCTTCGGAGCCTCGGCCTCGATGACCGTGTACCCCTTCTTCGCCTCCCACGGATTCATGCCGAGCACGCGTCCGCGGCGCTTGCCGTTGAGGTCTCCCATGACGTCGCCGACGAGCGCGTCGGGAACATAGACCTTGAGATCGCCTATCGGCTCGAGCAGGACGGGATTTGCCTGCGGCAAGCCCGCCTTGTACGCGAGGCGCGCCGCCAGCTTGAACGAAATTTCGTTACTGTCGACCGGGTGATACGAACCGTCGTAGAGGTCGGCGGCAAGGTTGACGACCGGGTAACCTGCAAGCACGCCGTGCTGCATAGCTTCGAGAAGTCCCTTTTCGACTGCGGGATAATACTGCTTCGGTACCGTACCGCCGACAACGCTCTGCGTGAACGTGAGTCCCTCTTCCTCGCCGTGGCTGAACGTGATCCTTACGTCGCCGTACTGACCGGAACCGCCCGACTGCTTCTTGTGCTTGCCCTGTACGGACGCCTGCTTCTTGATCGTCTCGCGGTACGCGATCCTCGGCTGCGTCAGCGTTACCGAAACGCCGTAGCGGCTCTTAAGCTTCGACGTCACGACGTCGAGATGTATATCCGACATGCCGTAGAGCAGCATCTGCTTCGTCTCGGCGTTGTTCTCATACTTGAGCGTCATATCCTCTTCGAGCAGACGTGCGATGCCCGTCGAAATCTTATCCTCGTCGCCCTTGGACGCGGGGAGCACCGCCATGCAGAGATACGGCGTCGGGAACTTTATCTTCTTATATTCCGCCGACCCGCTCACGGACAGCGAATTGTTCGTGTTCGTGTTCGTCAGCTTCGAGATCATACCGATATCGCCTGCGGCGAGCTCGTCGACCTCCGTCTGCTTCTTGCCGCGCGTCGTGTATATGTGCGCGAACTTCTCGACCGTGTCGGTGTCGCGGTTGCGCAGCGACATATCGCGCGTCAGCTTGCCCGACATGACCTTGAAGAACGACTGCTTGCCGAACGAATCGGCAACAGTCTTATAAACGAACACCGACGTCTCGCCGTCCTCGGAGACTCCGTTCTTCGCCGCGACGGGATTCGGGAACGAACCGATCAGCGCGTCGATGAGCGTCGTGACGCCCCAGAGATTCGTCGCGGAGCCGCAGTAAACGGGAACTATCGACTCGTCGAGTATGCCCGAATGGATAGCCTCGAACGCTTCCTCGCGCGTTATCGGCTCCTCCATGATTATCTTTTCCATGAGCTCCTCGCTCGTCATCGAGAGCGAGTCGTAGAGCACCGTCTTATATTCGGCAGCCTCGTCAGCGAACGACGCCGGTATCTCACACTCGACAGCCGCGCCCTTCTTCGGGTCGTACGTGTACGCCTTCATGTCGATGAGGTCGGCGAACATGCCCTTCTGACCCGTGACGGGAACGAGAACGGGGCAGACCGAGATGCCGAACATCTCGCGGAGCTGATCGAACACGCGGTGGAAATGAGCGTCGTTGTCGTCTGTCTTATTTATGAAGAACGCCTTCGGGATATCGGCCTCTGTCGCGTTGTCCCACGACAGCTCCGTACCGACCTCGACGCCCGCTTTCGCGTCGACGAGGATCACCGCGCTGTCGGCCGCCGCGAGGACTTCCTTGACCTCGCCGACGAACTCGAGGTATCCGGGAGCGTCGAGAATATTGATCTTTTTGCCCTTCGTCTCAACGGGAACGAGAGACGCAGACAGCGAATAACCGCGCTTTATCTCTTCGGGATCGTAGTCGCTCGTCGTGTTGCCGTCCGTCGTCTTGCCCATTCTGTCGACGGCGCCGGTGACATACAGCATCGCTTCCGTTAAAGACGTCTTGCCCGAGCCGCCGTGACCGAGAAGCGCGATGTTGCGTATGTCGCTTGATTTGTAGGTTGCCATGTGTAGATCCTCTTTCGTGTATATGAATTTTTTATATTTTCACCATGTAAGTCTCGGTGAATGTCCGTACTCCTGTTCATTATACACTATTTCCGCGCTTTCTGCAATAGCGGATTTTTCAAAATCTCCGATTTCTTTGCAAAAACAGCGATTTTTTTGTGTGGATTTTGCGCATCGACACCCGCGCGGACGAAAAAGCGGCGGCGACAGTCTGTCAAAGACCGTCTCCGCCGCATCAGCGTCAAAGCATTCACTCGCTGAACATCTTCACCGCGCCGTCCGCGTCCGCCGCCCCGACGAAGCCGCGCTCCTCGAGCCGTGCCAGCTGCTTGCCCGCCTTCTTCGCGCGCTCGTATACAGCGACGTCAAAGCCGTCGCCGCGCAGCTTATCGGCGGCGCGGAGCGCCTTCACTATCTCGCCCTCTCCGTACAACACCGCAACGCGTCTGTGCGCGTCGCCGCCCGCCGTCATGCCGTGCTCGGACAGAATGCCGAAAATGCGCTCGAACCCTATCGAGAATCCGACCGCCGGCGTCGGCGTGCCGGTGAATTTGCCGATGAGGTTGTCGTATCTGCCGCCGCCCGCGATAGCGCCCTTGAAATCGACGCTTTCGACCTCGAACACGGCGCCCGTGTAGTACCCCTGCCCTCTCACGAGCGACACGTCGAACACGACGTCGTACCTGCCGCCCGCAAGCTCGCGCGACGTTTCGATTATATACCTCAGCCGCTCGACATCGTCCGTCTCGTCCGTGTAAGCGCCTATATCCTCGATCGAGATCGGGCACGCGGACAAAAACGACTTAAAATTGTCTATCGTCGCCTCGTCGAATCCCTTTTCGACGAGCTCCGCGACGACGCCGCCCGCGCCTATCTTATCGAGCTTATCGAAGCTGACGCAGACCGTATCGAGCGCGTCGTCGGGGAAGCCTGCGCGGCGCAAAACTCCGCGCAGCAGCGCGCGGTCGTTTATCTTTATCTTGAAGCTGCCGATGCCGACCGCCTCGAGCGCCTTCGCCGTCGTCGCGATGAGCTCGACCTCGCAGTCCGGCGACAACGAGCCGATTATGTCGATGTCGCACTGGACGAATTCGCGCATACGACCCTTCTGCGGGCGCTCCGCTCTGTAGACGCGGTCGCACTGTATCAGCTTCGCGGGGTTCGGCAGTCTTGAACTGTTCGCGGAATAATAGCGGCACAGCGGCAGCGTCAGATCGTATCTCAGGCCGAGGTCGGACAGCGCGCCGCCGTTAGCTTTCGCTTCCTCTAACTTCTCCCCGCGCTTCAGTATGCGGAATATCAGATTCAGATTGTCGCCGCCGTCGCTCTTGTCGAGATTCTCCGCGTCCTCTATCGCCGGCGTTATGATGTGCTCGAATCCGTGCGACGTGTATACCCCCAGTATCGCCGACTGCATCCTGTCGCGCAGCGCCGCCTCCGCAGGCAAATAATCGCATGTTCCCTTTACAGGTGTTGATTTCATGGCTTTTTTCGAGGGAAAAACTTTTTGAAAAAAGTTTTCCCCTCGAGCTCCCCTTTCAAAAACTTTTACTGACTTTTTTTATTTTTAATTATATCTGTGCGTTGATTCTATATCTATACGTCCCGTTCGGTGCTCGACTCACACTTTCCGCGTAAGCGGAAATGTGTCGTATCTCGACGCGTCTGCGGCGAGATACCTTCGTCATCCGCATAAGCGGAAATATGCTTTACCTCGACGCGTCTGCGGCGAGATACCTTCGTCATCCGCACAAATCATCTATTCTTTATGTATCGGTGCAAGAACAATACCGCAGTCAACGCAGCAATACGCGTCGGCTTTATATCCGTTCGCTTTCAACGGTGAATATTTATTGTTAAGCGTGATTCCCTTTTCCGATGTTGTGAAAGCGAATAAAGACGGTCTTTCGCCGTCCGGTATCCACTGTACAGGCTGTTCCCCATTGGGAATATATCCCGACGCCATTTCTTTTCCGCAATACGGACACTTCATAATTATACCCCATGACATAATGCTTTCCTGCGAGATGAGCGCCGCCATCCGCACAAAAAGCCTGATCCCCCCAACACTTTATGTAATAAAAGTTCTTGAAGGGAGTATGAGGGAAACTTCTTTCAAGAAGTTTCTCTCATATTTTAACAAAATCTCACAGCCTCGACAGCGTGAAGCCGCCGTCGACGTTGATGACGGCGCCGGTCGTATATGCAAGGTAGCCGCGCGCAAGCGCATAGACCGTTTTCGCGATATCGGACGGCTGACCCATACGCGCTATCGGCAAAAGTCCGCCGTCTATCATGCTTTCGTACTTGTCCTTGACGCCCGCCGTCATATCCGTCTCGATTATGCCCGGGCGTATCTCATACGAGTTGATGCCGTACGGCGCGAGTCTGTCCGCGAACAGCTTCACCATCATCGAAAGTCCCGCCTTAGAGATGCAGTATTCGCCCCTGTTCACGCTCGACGTCTCCGCCGAAATGCTCGTCGTCGTGATGAGCATACGCGGAGCGTCTGTCGGCGCGTCGTTTATCATCTTCGACGCCGCATACTGCGAGAGGAAGAACGCGCCGCGCAGATTCACGCCGAGCACGCGGTCAAAGCTCTCCTCCGTCATCTCGAGTAAGTCCGCGCGCACCTTCGGCGCGACGCCCGCATTGTTCACGAGCACGTCGAGCCGCCCGTACCGCGCGTAAAACTCGTCCACTATGCGAATTCTGTCGTCGTGCGACGATATGTCGCCCTGTATGTACGAATTGTCCGCGCCGAACGCGCGAAGCTCGCCTATAAATTCGCCGACGTCGGACTCGCCCCTCGTCCCGACAGCCGCGACCGTAAAGCCGCGCTCGGCAAGAAACAGCGATATCCCGCGCCCGATGCCGCGCGCGCCGCCGGTCACAAGAACGAACGATTTGTATTCCATGCTGTCACCTCATAGTTAGCAGTTATACAGTTATGCATCATCAGCCGTCGACGATTTTTCGCCCCGCGAGGCAAAAAACCGACGCAATACTGACCCGTATTGCGAGGTTTTTTAACGAAGCGCGGCGGAAGATCGACAGGCTAAAACAGATTCTCCTTGCCCCCGCACGCTTCCATGTAGATGGGAGTATATATTCTGTCCCTTACCGGGCAGCCCGCCGTCGTGATGCGCCGCATCAGCTGCACACACTTTCCGCAGCCGAGGCACGTCTTTTTGCTGTCGAACTCGCCCGCGATCATATCGCGCGCAAAATCCGGGTACGCGAACGCCATGCGTCCGAATCCGACCATATCCGCTTTGCCGCTCACAAGCGTTCCCGCCGCTGCGTACATCGCCGACCCGCGCAGATATGAATATCCCGTGCCGATAACGCACAGTCCCGGCACCGCCGACTTTATCTCCGCCGCCGTGTCTATCATTCTCGCCACTCCCGCGAGCGGATGCTCCGGCGGTTCGTATCCGCCGCTGTCGTAGGGGCGGTTGACGTGCGGATTATAGTACGGCGTTCCCATCGACACGTTCAGTACCGACAGCCCCGATTTTTGCAGTATCGACAGCAGCTCTATCGCCTCCGATATATCGACGCTGCCGTCCTCGCGCGTGCAGAACCCGTACGGATACGGTATGCAGTCGGAGACGCTCATGCGCGTGCATACGAGGAATTTGTCGTCCGCGAACGCGTCTGCCACGTCTTTTACGACCTCGCGCAACAGGCGCGTGCGGTTCTCGAACGAGCCGCCGTATTTGCCGTCGCGCGTATACGCGGACAAAAGCTCCGACATAAGGTAGCGGTGGCACGACTTGATGTCGACGCCGTCAAAACCCGCCTCCTTTGCCAGCTTCGCCGCGTGCAGATACTTGTCGTGGAGCGCGTCGAGGTAGTCGTCGGTGACGACGGGACGCGACGCGTCCACCGTCATGCGCTCGTTTAAGAGCGGATTGTGGTACGCGATGAGCGGCTCAGGCACGTTGTCGGGCTTTGAGAATCTGCCCGAGTGCGTGAGCTGGCATATGACGGGCGCGCCGTCCGACAGCGAGTGCATCATCTCGACCGTGCGCTTGTACTCGTCGACGTTGCCGTCGTTTATCCAGAGCTGATGCGCCGACGAGCGTCCTTCCCTGCACACCGCCGTCGCCTCGAACCAGAAAAGCCCCGCGCCGCCCGATGCGAATCTCTCGTACCGCCTGTGCGTGAGCTCGCCCGGCGCGCCGTCGCCGTCGCCGTCGAAGCCCTCCATCGGATGCACGGCGAGGCTGTTCTTCGCCGTCACTCCGCGCACCGTCACCGGACGCGCCAGCGGCGATATGTCGTCGGATACCGCGATACCGACGCCGACCTCCGCCGCCGTCCTCTCCAGCGCCTCTTTCGTCGCGCATGTAAACTTGTATGGCATGATTAGTTTTCCCTTGTGGGGGAGAAAAACAGAGTTTTTGCAGAAAACTCGTGCGTTTCCAAAGGAAACGCCACTTTTCTGAGAAAAGTTCCCCCTCCGGACCTCCCTTCAAAAACTTTTATTACAGGTTTGTTATAGACGCTATAGCTTAATTATGATTGCGATACGATATCATTTTTTCTTATATTCTTTTTCATATTTTTTATCACTATAAGTAAAAGGCTTATTAAGATGCAAACAACAAATACCACAAAAAAGCAGTCGACACCGTATGTTGTCGTTTTATATACAATTCCGTAATATGCAGTCCATACATACATATGCATAAAATACATAACTTTGCTGGCATAACGCAGTAAAGGATATATTTGAGCATCTTTAAGCCTGATAAACCTTATAATTTCAAACAGCATCACAGAATCGACCATTATCAACAGAGAAGTTATCACAGTGTTTTTGCAAGCAATCGCTAATACTGTAAGCAGGACAAACGAGACTATGCAAACAGGTTTAGGCAATTTTGATCTCGACAACATCATACCACACGGTATGTAATACATTCCGCTCAAGATCCTGCCGTTACCAACCGTCAGTTTAATGAGCGACTTGATAACATTCAGAATCCACGGCAATTGCCCCTCATAATTCACCAACTCTGTCATAAAAATTCCAAAAACCATAATGCATATTCCTATCAGAAAAACAACTTTCTCTGACAGATGCAGTTTATGACATAAAATAATAAAGCAGCAGGCGTATATTGTTGACAAAAGATACCACAGCATCCAAGAATTATAGTGTTCGCCAATAAAAATAAATCCCCGTATATATAAAAGTAAACAGTATATAACTGAATGTTCAGAACTGATATAGTCAATTATCGCAAGCGGAAGATATGCCGCCGACCACAGCACATACATCTTGATCGTTTTAACCGTATAGCGCCATATTATTCCGACATAATCATCCGAGTTGCCGCAGCGCCGTATTTTTTCTTCAATCAAAAATCCGCTGCAAAGAAAGAAAAAAGGAACTGCAAATGAAACAAACACATTATAAATTGCCAATATCGTTTGATCAGAACAGCTTTCAAACGGGTGTGTATGTATTGCAACAACACAAGCCGCCATCAAAAATTTGAATAAGTCAATAGAATTATAATTCTGTCTGTCTGTCTGTCTGTCTGTCTGTCTGTCTGTCTGTCTGTCTGTCTGTCTGTCTGTCTGTCTGTCTGAAGGATTATCGGCTCATTGTCCATGTTTGTCAAGTCCTTTTTTCAATTTTCCAGCAATTTTTTGAATGTATCAACACCGCAGCGAACCCTTTGCACACACTTTTCGCTGCGCAAAAAGTATAGGACGGATCTCCGCCCCGCGAGAATCCGTTACGACGGCTTCGAGAAGTGAATCCGTTACACACACTTTTTGCGAATGCAAAAAGTGTAGGACGGATTTCCGCCCCGCGGAAATCCGTTATGCCATGGTGTCGAGCATGCGCTCCGTCACCTCGTACAGCGTCGGAATTCCCGCCTCGTAGCGCTTGAAATCGTCGTACATGTACTCTGCCATGCGGCGCACTTCGTTCCCCATCGACCCCGCGATATGCGGCGTCAAGAACACGTTCTCCATCGCGTAAAGCGGACTGCCCGCGCGCGGCGGCTCCTCGGGGTCGGTCACGTCAAGCACCGCGATGCGCGACCTGTCCTCACTAAGCGCGCGTATCATGCCCTCGGCGTCGACCTGCGCGCCGCGCCCCGTATTGATGAACACGGCTCCCGGACGCATGCGCGAGAACAGCTCATATCCGAGCATACCGACCGTGGCGGGGAGATTCGCGAGATGATTCGATATAACGTCGCACTCGGAGAATATCTCCTCGAGCGTCGCTTTTCTGCCGCCGAGCTTCGATATCGCCTCGCCGTCCATGAACTTGTCGTAAACGAGCACCTCGACGCGCAGCTCGCCCGACGAAAGCGCCGATATGACCATTTTTCCTATCATGCCGGCGCCGATTATACCGACCTTTCCGCCCATGATGCCGGGGTAAATGCCGGCGGCGCCGTGATTTTTCCACGTATCGCCAGAGCGGTGCACGGACGCGAACCAGCCCTTGAGGGCGAGCAGCGTCTCCGCGACCGTGAACTGCGCGACCGGCACCGCGTTCGCGCCCCACGCCGAGAACACCTTTACTCCCGACGCGATGAACTCGCGCGCGAACGACTGCACCGAACCCGCGGCATAGAACACCGCCTTCAAATTCGGGAAACGGTCCGCGATCTGCTCCTTCGAAAACCGCATCATGCCCCACGTCGTGAAAATGTAGTCGGCATCGGAGCGCGGCAGCCCGCCGTCATAGACGGGCTCGACGAAGTCGAGCGTCTCGGCGAGCTTTTCCGCCGTCCCCTCGTATACGCGCGCGATATTATACGCGCTGCCTATAAAAACAGCTTTTTTTCTCTCGTTTCCCATGGTAATTACGCCTTCTCGATGAGCTCGCGAAGCGTTTCCGCGTCGCGGAGCAGGTCGTCCCTCGTCTCCGACGGCAGGAATTCGAGCATCGCGCATTTGACGTCGTGCTCCGACAAAATGTCGAAGTACCGCCGCCACGCGTCCATATGCGCCGAGAGCGGCAGACGGCGCTCACCCTCCCACGCAAAGACGTGGACGATGTCGACGCGGTCGGCGACGCGTTTCAACGCGTCTATGTTGTAGTCGAGGTCGCGGTACTGATTCGGCTGCCAGTGCGTGTATACGTTCGGTCTGTCTATCTCATCGAGCAGCCGCAGCGCGCTGTCGGGCGTGTCCGTCAGCGTGCCGCCGTGGAACTCGAACGACAGCGACATATCAAGAGCGCCTGCCTTGTCGGCGGCGGCGCGCGCCGCCTCGACGGCAGCGCGGCTCTCATCCTCGCTCACGTCGGCGGAGCCTTTCGTTCCCGCCCATACGCGTATATTCTTCGCACCGAGCGCGGACGCGGTGTCCGCGACTTGCGCAAAATCGCCGCCGCAGCGGTAGTACGAGCCGTAGCTGTACGTGCCGATGTCGGCGAGCATGCATAAGATGCGCGCGTCGTATGCAGCCTCGAGGTCGCCGTGCGGGACGTGGATATCGCCGCCCCACTGTATCTCGCACAGCTCGGCGTCATGCGCCAGAAGCGATATTTTCTCCCTCGTCCTCGACCGAAACGTGACCGAGACGAGCCCCGTTTTGATTATGCCCATCGCACACCTCGCCCTAATACGTTATATTTTTACTGGTCTTCCCGTCCGCGCCGACTCGTATGCAGCCTCGATGATGCGGACGCTCTTCATCGCCTCGAGCGGCATTATGCGCGGCTCGTGACCGTCGAGAACGGCGCTTATCATGTCCTCGACGACGGCTCTGTGACCCGTCAGCACCGACGGGTCGCGCGCTTCAGCACGTCCGTTGCCCGAGCATTTTTCGAGCATTTCCTCCTCCTCCGCGTCCTCGTCGTCGGAGTCGGCGAGCTTCCACGTCTTTAGTACGTCCGCGTCAGCCTCGATAGTGCCCTTCGTGCCGTAAAGCTGTATATCCGTCGATATCCCCGGGTACGCGCACGTCGTCGTTATGAGCGACGCGACCGCGCCCGACCTGAACTTCACCGTCGAGACGGTGAGGTCCTCCGTTTCGATGTCATGGTTGCAGATGTTCATGACAGTGCTTATCTCTTCGGCGTCGCCCATGAGCCACTGCATGAGGTCGACGGTGTGCACGGACTGATTCATCAGCGAACCGCCGCCGTCCATGTCCCACGTCCCGTGCCAGCTGCCCTCGAAATAGCTCTGCTCGCGGTACCACTTGACCGCGAACGTCCCGAGGAACAGCTTGCCGAGCCTGCCGGAGTCGACTGCCTCCTTCATCGGCCCCATCGGCACGTTGTACCTGTTCTGGTGAACGACGCCGACTGTGACGCCATACTTTTTGCGTGCCTCTTCTATCTTCATCGCCGCCGCGACAGTTATGTCTATCGGCTTCTCGATCAGCACATGCTTGCCCGCCTCCATCGCGCGCACCGCGAACTCCGCGTGCATCGCGGACGGCAGGCATATGCTTATTACGTCGACGTCTGGGTCGCGTATCAGCTCGTCGAAATCGCGGTACGACTTAGCGTCGGGATAACGGCGCTTCGCGTCCGCGAGCCTGTCCTCGCGTATGTCGCAGTACGCGGCGAGGTACGCACGTTCGGACTTTGACGCCGCCTCCATGTGAGCGCGTCCGATGCCGAGTCCGACGACGGCGTAGCCGAGTTTATTCGTTTCTTTGTCCATTTCTCATGTCCTCTTTTTTATGTATCTCCGCGAACGTTTTTTGTATGATCTCGCCCGCGCGATATATTAGAGGGGCTTTGCCCCGTCAGTATTTGCTTATGTCTATCTGCTCCGCTTTCCCGACGTCGATGCCGTCGAGGAACACGCCCGCCGCAGCCTCAAAGCCTTCGGGCGAGTCGCTCACGTAGCAGCGCACGCTGCCGCTCCCCGACTGCGTTTTCCCGACCGCGTCCGCGAGCGCGTCCGCCGCCGACCGTCCGCTGCTGATGAGGCGGACGCCGGGCAGCGCCTCCTCTATCGCCCAGCTTATTATCGGATAGTGCGTGCAGCCGAGTATGAGCACGTCTACCTTGCCCGCGAGCGGCTCAAGATAGCGCCTCGCCGCCGCCCTCGTCACCTCGTCGCCCGGCGTCGTGAAGCCGTCCTCGACGAGATGCACGAACAGCGGACACGCGACCGCCGTCACCTCGATGCTCTTGTCGAGATGCTTTATTGCGCGCTCGAACGAGCCGCTCTTTATCGTCGTCGGCGTGCCTATGACGCCTATTCTGCCCGTGCGCGTCACCGCGACCGCGTCCTTCGCCGCCGGGTCGATAACACCGAATATCGGTATCGAGTATCTCTGCCGCAGCTCGTCGAGCGCCGTCGACGACGCCGTGCCGCACGCGACGAGCGCCGCGTCGATGCCGAACGTCGACAGAAACGCCATGTCCTGCATCGAGTACCTTATTATCGTGCTCGCCGACTTCGTGCCGTACGGTATGCGCCCCGTGTCGCCGAAATAGACGATGTCGCAAAGGGGCAGCCTGCGCCGCAGCTCGCATAGACCCGTCAGCCCGCCGAGCCCGCTGTCGAATATTCCAATCATGTGTCGATATTATACCTGCTCTCGGAAAATGATTCTCCGTCACTCTGCATTTTATGTTCGGGACATACGTCCTGCGACGTCCGTCCCGCGTATTATTTTACCATATGACGGTGCGAAATACAACAACTATTTTTCCGCCGTGACAAAAACCGTCGACGAAATTGTTAATATTACACACTTTATTTGTTGACAAACGCTCGAATGTGTGCTACAATATTCTCGCAGAATGGCTTTTTCGGAAAACAGCCGGGCAGAACACGGAAAAGACGCGTCATCCGGAGGTATACGACTATGGACGAATGCTGTGTATACCTTATAACGTCATGCAAGGGCGGCGTCGGCAAATCGACCGTCGCGGTCAATCTTGCCTTTGCGATGGCGCTGACCGGGAGCGTCGTTCTGCTCGCCGACTGCGACACGAAGAACCGCACCGCAGACCTCATGCTCGGCTATGAGGGCGTCGGACTGTTCGACCTATCCGACGTCGACGCGGGACGGTCGCCGCCCGAGGACGCCATACTCCGCGACCCGCGGTGCGAACGTCTCTACTACTGCACCGTGCCGCCGAACGGCGAGACAATGACTCCGGAGAGCGTCGCCGCCGCCGTCATGAAATGCGCGCGCGCCGTAGGCGCCGAGCGCGTCATCATGGACACGTCGGGCGGCATCGAGTTCCCGCTGTCCATATACGGCGACGTCGTTTACGAGGCAGTCATTGTTTCGACGCAGTCGACGCCGGCGCTCAGAGCCGCCGAACGGACGGGCGAGGAGCTGTCGCACAGGGGCGTGCGAGGTCTGCATCTCGTCGTGAACGGATTCACCGCCGACAAGCGCCGCCCCCGCATATGCGAGATAATAGACGGCGTGCGCGTGCCGCTTTTGGGCGTCGTACCGTTTGACAAGGCTATGAGGCGCGGGCAGGAGCTCGGAATGCCGGCAGCGGCAGTCGAGGATTCGCCGTCGCCGCGCGCGTTCTACAACATCGCAATGAGGCTCGAGGGGTACGAGATACCGCTTCTTGAGGGCGTCAAAATACACGGCATAAGACGCGCGGCGTCCGCATGCCGCACGGACGCCGCTGTTATGTGAGCCGAACTCTGCGGCGTAAGATCGCCGAATAAATATAAAAGAACGACAACACAGAAACAAAGCATTTCATATATTTTAATTTTAGTTCCTCGTTCCAAGTTTAAAACTGTGATACCTTGACTCAGGTTCCTATCTTTTTAATATATCAAGTGCCGCCGCGGACTTTCGTCCGAGAAAGGTAACAGTCATGGAAATCGCTATAATCGCTGACGACACGAGAAAAGAGTTAATGATACAGTTCTGCATCGCGTACTGCGGCGTGCTCTCCAAGCACAACATATGCGCGACTGCAAAGACGGCCTCAGTCCTCTCCGACGCGACAGGGCTCCATGTGGAAACGCTGCTGCTCGGCAGCCACGGAGGCGAGCAGCAGATAACGTCGCGCATCTCCTGCAACGAGATCGACGTTCTTCTCTACTTCCGCTCATCGACGCCGAAGACTGAGTTCGACGAGGCCGAATACAACCTTCTCCGCATGTGCGACGTACACAACATCCCGTTCGCGACAAACATCGCAACGGCGGAGGTCATAATCCACGCTCTCGAGCGCGGCGACCTCGACTGGCGCGAGATAGTGAACCCTCATTCCGAGTACAACCGCCGCAAACGCGCGAGCACGAGATTATAAAATTCGGAACCTGCCGCGCAAGGCGCGCCGGTCGGTCAAAAAATTCAGGCAAAGACAAGTCCGTACAGTTCAAAGACACAGAGAACGCGCGGGGCGCATACGCATGCGCCGCTGTGACCGCGCCGTCATTTGACGTGCGGGTACCACTTTTCCGGTGACACCTATCGAAATATAAGATGCAAACAAGTTAAAAGTACGGGTGGAACCGTGCAAGGCGATATGTCATGCACCCCGACAGGAAATACTGCGGAAGCAGTATTTCCTGTCGGTTTTCTCTTTTTGATCGACTTTGGGCTGATTTCCCGCATTGCTTCGTTACAGTCCGCTTGCAAGACACCCAGTCTTGCGGCGCGTCCGTGCCTCGCCCTGCGAAAAATCATCGCCAAAGGTTATATCACGTTGATTATCGGAATACTTCCGATTTCAAATACAATGTTTATCGAAAAGGTTTGAAAGGGGTTCGGGGGAAACTTTCCTAAAAAGTTTCCCCTGAGAAAAAACAAATGATCACCATCAAATTCACAACAGGCGCCGAGTATACGGGCGAGGGCCCGATCTCGGTCTATGACGCGGCGAAGGAAGCGGGCATCATCTCCCGCGAGGTGCTCGCCGCCGTCGTCGACGGCAAGACCGTCGACCTCACATATCCGCTCGACGGCGACTGCACCGTCAAGCTCTGCACGTTCGACGACGCTGAGGGCAAGCACGCCTTCTTCCACACCGCCAGCCACATAATGGCGCAGGCAATAAAGCGCCTGTACCCGGAGTCGAAGCTGACGATAGGTCCCGCCATCGAGACCGGCTTCTACTACGACATCGACCGCGACGAGCCGTTCACGCAGGACGACCTGCCGAAGATCGAGGCGGAGATGAAGAAGATAGTCAACGAAAACTACAAAATGGAGCGCTTCACGCTGCCGCGCGACGAGGCAGTCAAGTTCATGGAGGAGCGTGACGAGCCGTATAAGGTCGCGCTCATCGCGCGCGTCCCCGAGGGCGAGGAGATATCCTTCTACCGTCAGGGCGAGTTCGTTGACCTCTGCGCAGGCCCGCACCTGTTCTCGACGGGCGCAGTCCGCGCGTTCAAGCTCACCTCCCTCACGGGCGCGTACTGGGAGGGCGACGCGAAAAACAAGATGCTGCGCCGCATTTACGGCGTCGCGTTCCCGAATAAGACGCTGCTCTCCGAGCATATGACGATGCTCGAGGAGGCAAAGCGCCGCGACCACAGAAAGATCGGACGCGAGCTCGATTTGTTCGACATCTACGACGAGGGCCCCGGCTTCCCGTTCTTCCTCCCGAAGGGCATGGTGCTGCG
>CANQMJ010000011.1 GCA_947624945.1 uncultured Clostridia bacterium
CCCTTGTCGAACCCGAAAGAGGCTCCCGTGTGTTCGTCGATGTTATCGAGTCTGCAGCAAGAAAGGCAACAGGGCGCAGACCGCGTTATTATTTCCTGCAAACAGCTCCCTCGCGGCATGTCGACTGCGCCGTCGACACGTCGTGTCTGCGTCGGACGCTAAACGCGCCGAACAGCGCACGAGCAAAGTGCGCGTAGGTGAGGCTGGGAAGCCTACGGCTCGTTGCCATAGCTTGGACGGCGACAGGTTCGTTTCGCGGAAATGTGGTGAAAACACGCTGTGCCGCGCCGCCGCGCGGTCAGTCGAACACGGTCTCGATGACGCGGTCGCAGCAGTCGGGCGAGTAGCGCCAGCGGTCTATGTGACCGACGCTGTCGACGTCGATGAAGCATCGCGGCGGCGACGAGTCGCGCAAAAGCTCGCCTCTGTACGCGCCGACGATGGCCAATTTTACCTTCATACGCTCCGGTATCATGCTTTTTATGTAAACGGCAGCGCTGCCGCCGACGGTCACGTCGTCGTGCGGCTCGGCGAGCCCCGTAAGGTTAGGCGTCAACTCGACGAATATGCCGTAGCTCTCAACCGAACGCACGATGCCCGCGACAGTCTGCCCCGGCGAGAAAAGCGCCGCGTTCTCGCTCCACGTCCCGCACAGTTCGCGGTGCGTGACGTTTACGCGTCCGATACCGTCGATGCTGCGCACGACGACATGTATTCGCGACGAGACCGACAGCCGCTCGCGCGGATGCGATATCCGCGACACCGAGATCGAGTCGACGGGCAGAAGCGACACGATGCCGCAGCCGATGTCGACGAAAGCGCCGAACCTTTCGAGATGCGTCACCTTCGCCGGTATGATGTCGCCGGGGCGAAGAGCCCCGATATATTCGCGCATACATTCGTCCTGTGCCGCGCGCCGCGAAAGGTACGCGACGGGCGGTGTCCGCGACGCGTCGATGCGCGTGACCTTGAACGCGACGGCTCTGCCGACGCGCGTTATAACGGCGATATTCTTGATCTCGCGCCCGTCGCCGGGCACGCCGACGTCCTCGCGCCGTATTATTCCGACGGCGCCGCCGAGCTCGACGCGCAGGCTATAGTCCTCGCTGTCGCACATGACGGCGGGCGCCTCGCATATCGCCCCCGTCTCCATCGCGCGTTCGAGTCCCGACAGCGAGCCTGTGTACGCTCTGTTCTCTGCCGTGCCGATCCTATACCCCTCGGGCGGATATTTTTCGTTATTCATGATCCGTTCCTTTCCTTGCGACGATATCGTTTTCTTTTGCGGCGGAAACGCAGCTTTTTCGGCCGCGAAGGTCCGTCAACTTAATATATGCCGTCACATCGCAAATGATACGCATACCGACGCATGTCGGTGTCAAAACGGCCGGCGCGCGAATATCATGTCACCGAAAGCGGCGGCGCTCATCTAACATACGCCGCCACATATCTAAGGCGGATATTGACATATGGAAAACGAATGCAGGCGCGTCGCACTCGCGGGCAATCCGAACGTGGGGAAAAGCACGGTCTTCAACGCTTTGACCGGAATGCGGCAGCACACGGGCAACTGGCCCGGCAAGACCGTGGCGAACGCGGAGGGCACGTTCTCGTCCGACCGTCGCACGTACACGCTTTTCGACATACCCGGGACGTATTCGCTGCTCGCGGGGTCTGCGGACGAGGCGGCGGCGCGCGACCTGCTCGAATCGGGGAACGCGGACGTCGTTGTCGTCGTATGCGACGCGACGTGCCTCGAACGAAATCTCGACCTCGTCCTTCAAATAACAGAGCTGACGAAGAACGTGATCGTCTGCGTCAACCTGCTCGACGAGGCGAAGTCAAGGGGCATATACGTAGATACAGAGCTTTTGTCGTCGCGTCTCGGTCTGCGCGTCGTGGGCGTCACGGCGAAAAAGAAGCGCACGCTGCGCGCGCTCGTCGACGCGCTCGACGATATAACGGAGGATAGAGGCATAGGCGGCGGCTCCGACGGCGGCGCAGGTATAGTCAGGTACGGAGACGCGACGGAGGCTGCCGTGTCGGAAAGGTCGGAGATGTACGCCGTGTACGGCGGCGGGGCGCGGTGGCGCGCCGTGCGCGACATCGCGTCGGGTGTGGCGGGCGACGACGCGATGAGGGACGACATCGCGTGCAGTCTTGTCGAGACGGCGCACGAGATATGCCGCGGCGTTGTGACCGCACCCGACGAGCCCGACCGCCGCGACCGCATACTTGATAAAATATTCACGGGGCGGTGGACGTCGTTTCCCGTGATGCTGCTTTTTCTGGCGCTGATATTGTGGATAACGGTGTCGGGGGCGAACGTCATATCGGACGCTCTTTCATCGGTGCTGTTCTCGCTCGAGGAGCCGCTGTCGCGGATAATTACGTCCGTCGGCGCGCCCGAATGGCTGCGCTCGCTGCTCGTCGACGGCGTGTGCCGCGTCGTATTTTGGGTGACGTCCGTGATGCTGCCGCCGATGGCGATATTCTTTCCGCTTTTCACCGTCCTCGAGGACGTCGGGTATCTGCCGCGCATTGCCTACGACCTCGACCTGCCGCTCCACAAGTGCGGCGCGTGCGGCAAGCAGGCGCTGACTATGTGCATGGGCTTCGGCTGCAACGCCGTCGGCGTGACGGGCTGCCGCATAATAGACTCGCCGCGCGAGCGTCTGCTCGCCATACTGACGAACTCGTTCGTGCCGTGCAACGGCCGCTTCCCAATGCTGACGACGCTGCTCGTGATGTTCGTCGCGGCGGGGTCGCTCGCATCGTCGCTGACGCTCGCCGCCGTGATCGCATTCGGCGTCATCGTGTCGCTTTGCGTGACGTGGCTGTTGTCGCGGACGGTGCTGCGAGGGCAGACGTCGTCGTTCACGCTCGAGCTGCCCCCGTACCGCCGACCCAAATTCGGTGAGATACTCGTCAGGTCCGTGTTCGACAGAACGCTGTTTGTGCTGAGACGCGCCGTCTGCGCGGCGGCTCCCGCCGGCGCGCTCATATGGCTGCTGTCAAACGTCAACGTCGGCGGCGAATGTTTGCTCGTCCTCTTCGAGCGAGCGCTCGACGCGCCCGCGTCCGCGATCGGTCTTGACGGCGTGATACTTATGTCGTTTCTGCTCGGCCTGCCCGCGAACGAGATCGTCATACCGATAATGGTGATGGCGTACACGTCGGCGGGGACGCTCGCCGACGCCGCGTCTGCGGACGCGCTGCGGACGCTCTTTATCGCGAACGGCTGGACGGTGCGGACTGCGGTATGTACGGTCATATTCGCCATGTTCCACTGGCCGTGCGCAACGACGCTCTCGACCGTTTACGCGGAGACGCGCAGTTTCAAATGGACGGCGGCCGCCGCAGCGATACCGACTGCGGTCGGCGTAGTTTTGTGCGCGCTCGCGGCGCTGATACTGTGACGCCTGTAATTGAATAAACGTATGCGGGGGAAGCCTTACGGAAAAGGCTTCCCCCGCAATAATATTTTGCAAAAATGTCAGTCGTCGCGCTCGCGCTCTCTGCGCTCTGCGAGCGCCTCGCGCATTATGTCGAGCGCGTCCCACGGAAGCGCGCCCTCCACGACAGCCGCCTCGACCTGCGAGTCGATGTAGTACGACGCGTACGGCAAAAGCACGCGTATGAAGCGGTAGTCGAGCTCGCCGTCGAGTATGCGCTGGAGTATGGCGGACTTCGACCTGTCGTCGAGCAGCGGCACGAATTTGCCGAGCAGCTCCTCGTTTAGCTTGTCGGGCGTCGACTCCTCGAGCAGCGTCATCACGCTTTTGTCGTTCAGATATTCGGCGAGTTTGACGACGTATGAGATGTCGATGCCGTGCGCGGAGAAATTGTCGACGAGCTTTTCAAGCACGCTCGGCTTCAAAAGCGGCGCGACTCCCGCGATGTCGTCGATGGCGTTCGCCCTGACCTCGTCGCCGTTGGCGATGCCGTTCAGTATCTTGAGCTCGCCCGGCGACGGCTCGCCGGCGTTGATGAGCTCCTCCGTCGTTATGCCGAACGTCTGCGCCAAAAGGACGAGTATCGAGACGTCGGGAAAGCTGTCGCCGAGCTCGTATCGGCTGATGTCGGCGCGCGTCACGCCTATTTTGTCGGCCAATTCCGACTGCGTCATGTCCGCGCTCTTGCGCAGACGGCATATGTTGCCGCCGAATTTTATCGTACTGAACATGTCACGCCTCCTATGCGTTTTCTTCATAATTTGTTCTTCCCTACTGTTATTTTAGCACAAACGCGACGCTTTGTCCAGTACGGGCGCAGATTTTTTCGCGCGCCGCGCGATTTCGGTATTGCACCGCCGCACGGCGCGTGGTAAAATATGTGGAACGAAAAAAAGTCGGGGAGGTTGTCGCATGTCGATGCACGATATATGGAATCCGTGGCACGGCTGCGTCAAATGCAGCGAGGGGTGCGCGAACTGCTACATGTACTTTCTCGACAAAATGCGCGGCCGCGACGGCTCGGAGATATACAGAACTAAGTCGGGCTTCGACTATCCGCTGCAGCGCTCGAAGGACGGCGGCTACAAGGTGAGATCGGGTGAGACTGTTCGCGTATGCATGACGTCGGATTTCTTTCTCCCCGAGGCGGACGGCTGGCGCGACGACGCGTGGGACATAATGCGTCAGCGGCCCGACGTGATATTTTATCTTCTGACGAAGCGTCCCGAGCGTGTCCGCGACTGCCTGCCCCCGGACTGGAGCGACGGGTGGGAGAACATATTCTTCAACGTCACGTGCGAGAACCAGAGGCGCGCAGACGAGAGGATGCCGATACTTTTGTCGCTGCCTTTTTTGCACAAGGGCGTTATGTGCGCGCCGTTCATCGGTGCTGTCACGCTCGACAAATATCTCGCATGCGGTCAGATCGAGCAGGTGATGTGCGGCGGCGAAAACTACGACGGCGCGCGTCCGTGCCGGTTCGAGTGGGTGCAAAGCCTGCGCGCGGAATGTGTCGCGCACGACGTTACGTTTTCGTTTATCGAGACGGGCACAGTGTTCATCAAGGACGGAAAGCGGTACCATATGCCGGACAAGCGTTTGCAGAGCGTCATGGCGTACAAATCGGGCATGAACTATGCGGGGCGGCGCGTTCGTTACCGATTGACGGACAGTCTCGGATTTGAGATACCGGACGAGTATTTATATAAACCTACATTTTCCGCGCGGTGCCGCATGTGCGCGAGCCGTATGACGTGCAACGGCTGCAGCGGATGCGGAAAGTGCGGCGGGGGAGATGATGACGATTGAATAAGGACCTGACGGTCGGAAAGCCGAGCTCGGTTTTGTGGCGGTTCTGCATACCGCTGTTCGGCAGCATAATATTTCAGCAGCTTTACAATATCGCCGACAGTTTCGTCGCGGGTAAATTCGTCGGCGAGGACGCGCTCGCCGCGGTCGGCAACGGCTACGAGATAACGCTAATCTTCATCGCGTTCGCGTTCGGGTGCAACATCGGCTGCTCGGTCACGGTGTCGCAGATGTTCGGCGCGAAGCATTACCGCGAGCTGAAAACCGCCGTTTACACAACTCTTATCGCCAGCGGCGTTCTGTGCACCGTTTTGATGGCGGCGGGACTGCTCCTTGACGGGCAGCTCCTGCGCCTCATCAACACGCCCGACGACATATTCCCGATGTCGAAGCTCTACCTCGACATTTACATACTCGGTCTGCCGTTCGTGTTCTACTACAACGTTGCGACGGGTATATTTTCCGCCCTCGGCGACTCGAAGACGCCGTTTATATTCCTGATGTGCTCGTCGACGGCGAACATCGGCGTCGACATACTGTTCACAGCGGGTATGAAAAATGTGTTCACGCGCGGCGTCGACGGCGTCGCATGGGCGACGTTTCTGTGCCAGGGCGTATCGTGTCTTTTGGCGCTCGTGTTCGTGACGCGCCGCCTGCGCACGATAAAATCGAACGGGAAAGCGCCGCTTTTCTCGTGGACGATGCTCGGCAAGATATCGGCGGTCGCGGTGCCGAGCATTATGCAGCAGAGCTTCATCTCGGTCGGCAACATCGTGCTGCAAAGCGTCATAAACGGGTTCGGAAAAGGCGTCATGGCGGGATATTCGGCGTCGATAAAGCTGAACAACCTCGTCGTAACGTCGCTGTCGACGCTCGGCAACGGCATCACGAGCTTCACGGCGCAGAACATCGGCGCGGGCAAGCGTTCGCGCGTCCGCGAGGGTTTTTCGGCGGGGCTCCGCCTCGTGCTCGCGCTCAGCATTCCGATATCGATTTTGTATGTCGTTTTGAGCCGTTATCTTTTGCTCATATTCCTCGACGACCCGAGCGCGGACGCGCTGCGGTCGGGAATGGAATTTCTGTGCATCGTCGCGCCGTTCTACTGCGTCGTAGCAACGAAGCTCACCGCCGACGGCGTTCTGCGCGGCGCGGGCATGATGAAGCAGTTCGTGGTCACGACATTCACCGACCTGCTACTTCGCACGGGGCTTGCGTTCATAATGTCGAAAACATCGCTCGGCTCTACGGGGATATGGCTGTCGTGGCCTATCGGATGGGGAGTTTCGACCGTGATGTCGGTGATGTTTTATCTGCGCGGCGGATGGAAACCGCAAAGTCAAGCGGAAACAGCGGCGACGGACGAGACAGGGCAACAATAAATGTTGAAATGCGCACGGCGGCACGTTACGGTGCCACCGCGTTTTTATGCAGATGTGTAACACGTTATGCATTTGTATAATATCAACGGCGGACGCCGGTGTATGCGCCGCGTGCGAACGTGTGCGCGCTCATGTTCGACGCGATAATGCTCCGAGACGACGAAAGCGTGACCGTTACGG
This sequence comes from uncultured Clostridia bacterium, assembly GCA_947624945.1. Classification (GTDB taxonomy): domain Bacteria; phylum Bacillota; class Clostridia; order Oscillospirales; family CAG-272; genus DTU064. The sequence continues at coordinate 6,824 of CANQMJ010000011.1, forward strand.
TGAGTACGGATTTTCCGCGTTTCGATTTCGGCGTCGCGTATTCGTAAACGACGTCAAGCGTGTACGGGCGAAACCTGTAGGCGCGTCCGCGCGAGCGGTACGCGTCGAAGGCTTTGTCCGCAGCCTCGGCAACGACGGTCGAAAACGCGTCTATGACGGCGTCGACGTGCCGCTTCGCGAACGCGGACGCAGCCTCGTCCATATCGGACGGCGTCGTTATCGTGAGCCGTGATGTGAGCACGCCGTCCGCGTGAAAGTGCGCGCGGCGCGTCACGGTCCTGTTGGTTTCGCTCATGGAAATTTTCACCTCCGCGTTATGTTTATTCGCGCGCGAGAGATACTATGACTTGACAGCGGCGCGGAAAAGATATAAACTGTTATCGAAGCCGGGAGGGTAATGTATGTTATACGACTGCATAATAATAGGAACGGGCGCCGCCGGAGTGTCTGCGGCGATAAATCTGAAAATACACGAGAAGAGTTTTCTTCTTATCGGCGACGCGGACTTGAGCGCGAAGTTCCGCCGCGCTGAGCTCGTCCGCAACTATCCGGGTCTGCCCGACATCACGGGAGCTGCGCTCGCGGACGCGTATCTTCTGCATTTGCAAAAGATGGGGATTTCGATAACGGACAAGATGGTTAGCTCGGCGGCGGTGACGAAGGACCGCTGCGCCGTGTTCGCGGGCGCGGACTATTACGAGTCGCGCACGCTCATACTTGCGACGGGCGCTGCGGCAGCGGGGACGCTGCCGGGCGAGGAGCCGCTCGTCGGGCGCGGCGTCAGCTACTGCGCGACGTGCGACGGCGGCCTTTACCGCGGACGCGATATCGCCGTCATTATTTCGTCGGCACGGTTCGAACATGAGGTGCGCTATCTCGCGGGGTTGGCGTCGAAGGTGTACGTTTACCCGACGTATGCGGGCGCGGAGTTTTCGTCCGACAACATCGTCATGATGAAGTCGCGCGCCGCAGCTATATTATCTGGCGAGGACGGAAAAGTGTGCGCCGTGCGAGGCACAGACGGCGAGGAGACACCTGTCTCGGGCGTGTTCTGTCTGCGCGAGTCCGTGTCGCTCTCGACGCTTTTGCCGAAGCTCAAGGTCGAGGACGGCCGCATCGTAGTTGACAGGGAGATGCGGACCAATATCACGTTCGTGTTCGCCGCCGGCGACTGCACGGGCCGTCCGTACCAGTACGTGAAGGCGGCGGGCGAGGGCAACGTCGCCGCGCACAGCGTCATCGAATATCTCGGCTGATTCGCGCCGCGAACGCCAGTAAAATAAGGGTTTTCTACCGGCGGTAGAGATGCGTTTTCGCTCTCTACCGCGCCGTTTTTTACAGTCGAGATGCGGCATCGCGAAGTAGGTTGCGTTTTTGACGACGCCGTTATACAATCGTCTCACAGACAAACACATGGGGGACGGTCACACAAAATGACAAATTCCAAACGCATACCGCTCCGCGAACGCAGGCTGCCCGACTACACGCGCGGCGAGGAGCTTTTCAATACCATATCGCACATCGCGGGCGCCGCGTTCGGCGTCGCCGCGCTCGTCGTCTGCGTCCTTATCTCGGCATGGCACCGCGACGCGTGGGCCGTCGTCGGGTCGTCCATATACGGCGCGTCGCTCATAGCGCTCTACACGATGTCGAGCGTTTATCACGGACTGCGCCCCGGCACGGCGAAAAAGGTGATGCAGATAATCGACCACTGCACGATATATTTTCTGATCGCGGGCACGTACACGCCGATAGTGCTGACGCGGATCCGCCGCTGCTCGCCCGGCTGGGGGTGGGGACTGTTCGGCGTCGTTTGGGGATTCGCCGTGCTCGGCGCAGTCTTAAACGCCATCGACCTGCGCCGTTACCGCGTATTTTCAATGATATGCTACATCGGCATGGGGTGGTGCATAGTCGCGGCGGCGAAGCCTGCGCTCGCGTCGATCCCGATGACGGCGCTTCTCTACCTTTTGGCGGGCGGCATCGCGTACACGATAGGTGCGGTCCTTTACGGCGCGGGCAGGACGCACAGGTACATGCATTCGGTGTTCCACCTTTTCGTCGTGGCGGGCAGCGTGCTTCAGTTTATAGCCATCGCGGGATATATAATCTGAGATAATAAGAGTATGACAAAGCGAAAGAGGGGGAGCTTTTAAATGAAAGCTCCCCCTCTTCCCTGCTCTTTTTTTAACTAAATCGCGTCCCGATCATCTGTACCGCGCGTACATCTCGTTCGTGCGCCGCCACATGGCGCAGTCGATGCCGGAGAGCTGCTCCTTCGTCACGCGGAAGCGCCAGTTGCCGCCGCCGGCGACGCCGGGCGTATTCATGCGCGTGTCCGCGCCGTAGCCGAGGATGTCCTGTATCGGTATTATCGCAAGTCCCGCCGACGATGCGAGCACCGTTTTGACTACGCGTTCGCGCGCCGCGTTCCAGTCGTCGGGGCAGCCGCAGTAGTCGAACAGCTCGCGCCGCATATGGGGCGGCATCTCCCATATCGCGCCGAGCATCGTGTTGTTGTCGTGCGTGCCCGTGTACGCGACGCAGTTGTTTATGTAATTGTGCGGGCGATGCGTCGAGTCGCCGCTATGAAGGAATCCGAACTGTAATACGCGCATACCGGGCATGCCGCTGTAATCGAGTAGCGCGCGCACCTCGTCGGTGATGTCGCCGAGGTCCTCAGCGATTATGAGCTTGTTGTCCTTTTTCGCCATCTCGTTCGCCATGTCGACGAATGCTTCTCTCGGGCCGGGCGCCCAGTGACCGTGCTTTGCGGTCTTTTCACCCGCTTTGATGCGGTAATAGGACTCGACGGCGCGGAAGTGGTCGATGCGGACGCCGTCGAACAGCTCGAGCATGAAGCCGAGCCTGTCGCGCCAGAACGAGTAGCCGTCCTTCGCCATCGCGTTCCAGTCATAGAGCGGATTTTCCCAGAGCTGACCGTCGGCGGAAAAATAATCCGGCGGGACGCCCGCAACGAACGACGGTCTGCCGTCGCTCTCGAGCTGGAACTGCGAGCGGTTGCTGTATACGTCGCTGCTGTCGAGCGAGACGTAGAACGGTATGTCGCCGATCATGTATACGCGTTTTTTGTGCGCGTACTCGACGACGTCCGCCCACTGGCGGAAGAACTCGTATTCGATAAAGCGCCATGCGCGCTCGCGCTTTTCGTCCTCGGCGGTAAACGTGTCGTCGGTCCATTCGAGCCACGGTTTGCCGCCGTGACGCTCCTTTTTGGCGAGGAACCGGCACGCGTCGGCGACGTGCGGATGCGTGCTCATGAAGTCGTCAACATCTTTGACGGTCTCGGGCTTTGCCATCGCGCGTTCGGCGGCGCGGAAGAGGAGCGGCGTGCGCGATTTCGCCAGCTGCGCAAAGTCGCACGAATACGGCGTTTCGGGACGTGCTCCGTCAAGCTCCGCGCGGGTGAGGTATCCGTTTTTGCAGAGGATATCGAGGTCGATGAAGTTGGGGTTGCCGGAGAATGTCGAGACGGAGCTGTACGGCGACGCGTACGCGTCGGGGATGCAGAACGGCAGTACCTGCCAGTACGAGAATCCCGCGTCCGCAAGCATATCGACGAAGCGGCGCGCGCCGTCGCCGAAGCTGCCGCAGCCGTAGTCGCCGGGCAGCGATGAGATGTGAAGAAGTATTCCGCTTTTGCGCTGCATTGTTTTGTCCTTTGATAGTTTGGTCAAACGCTGATATCATATCATATTTTGCGTGTAAACGCAAGTTTTTTGCGTGAAACTTTCCGCAAAAGTTTAGGCGCGGCCATCATGTGCAAACCTCTTTTCTTTTCCGCGCATTTGTGGTAGAATACACGAAAAGAGGTGACAACATGCAAAAACCGATAACCGCCGTGCTCGTCGGCGCGGGCAACAGGGCGGACGTATACGCGAGAGTGTCGCTCTCGCACCCTGATAAATTAAAAATAGTCGGCATCGTCGACCCCGACCCCGTCAGACGCGGACTGATGCGCGACAAATATAACGTCGACGGGCAAAACTGCTTCTCGGACGTCGGCGAATTCGTGTTGCGCGGACGGTTCGCCGACGCCGTCATAAACGGCACGATGGACAAGCTCCACGTCAAAACGTCGTTGCCGATACTCGAGGCGGGTTACGACATGCTTTTAGAAAAGCCGTTCGCCGTAAACGAATCCGAGATGAACGAGCTCGTCATGACTGCCCGCAGCCATAACAGGCGCGTCGTCGTATGCCACGTTCTGCGCTACACGGACTTCTACCGCGCCGTGCGCTCCCGCGTCGACTCGGGCGAGCTTGGCGACATCATCTCCGTCGAGATGTGCGAGCACGTCAACTACCACCACATGGCGGTGTCGTACGTGCGCGGCAAATGGCGCTCGGAGGAGATATGCGGCGCGCCGATGCTGCTCGCAAAATCGTGCCACGACATCGACATCATGCTGTGGCTGATGAAGGGCACGGCGTCGTCATCGTCGCCCGCGTTCGTGTCGAGTTTCGGCGGCGACTTTCAGTTCGGACCGGACCGCAAGCCGGACGGCGCGGGCACACGGTGCATGGCGGACTGTCCGCTCGCGGACGGTTGTATATTCTCCGCGAAGGCGAACTATCTCGACGCCGTGCGGTGGACGCAGTACGTGTGGAAGTCGCTCGAGGGACACGGCGAGCCGACGTACGAGGGCAAGGCGCGCTCGCTTGCGACGGACAATCCGTACGGACGATGCGTCTGGGACTTCGACCGCGGCACGAACGTCGACCACCAGTCGGTGATGATAAACTTTTCAAACGGCGCCGTCGGCACGTTTTCGATGACAGGCGGCAGCGCGAAGTCGGAGCGCAACATACACATCGTCGGCACGCGCGGCGAACTCAAGGGCACGTTCGAGGATTCGCGCTATGTCGTGCGTACGATGGCGCCGAGCACGAAGGCGGGCTATGACGAGCGCGAATACGATTTGCGCGTCGGCGGCGACATGATAGGCGCGTCGGGCGGTCACGGCGGCGGCGACGAGCACCTCGTGCTCGACTTCGTCGACTACATACGCGGCGGCGAGCCGTCGGTCTCGTGCGCGACGCTCGACGACTCGATGACGAGCCATCTGACCGTTTTCCGCGCGGAGCAGGCGCGAAAGTCCGGCACGGTCGTGAAAATATAAGAGGGGGCACCGACATGGAAATATATATCCCCGACGGGAGAAGCGAAAACGATGCCCTCGCGTCGACGACGCATCTCGCCGTCTCGGCGCATGAGGACGACATCGAATTTATGGCTTACGACGGTATACTGCGCTGCCGAAAATCGGACGCGCTTTCATTCACCGCCGCCGTTTTGACCGACGGCGCGGGCAGTCCGCGCGCGGGAAAATACGCGTCGCTTTCCGACGCCGACATGATAAAAGTGCGGCGCGAGGAACAGAAAAACGCCGCGCGCATCGGCGGCTACGGCGCACTCGTCATGTTCGACTATCCGTCGTCAAAAATAAAGGACCCCGCCGACACGGACGCCGTCGACGCGCTGTCGGAACTGTTCGAACGCACGCGTCCCGACGTGATCTACACGCACAACCCCGCCGACCGCCACGACACCCACGTCGCCGCGTGCCTGCGCGCAGTTGAGGCGCTGCGGCGCGTATGCGGCGACGGCTATATGCCGTCGCACCTCTACGGCTGCGAGGTCTGGCGCGACCTCGACTGGCTGACTGAGGGCGACAAGGTCAGTTTCGACGTCGGCGGCGAGCCTGCGCTCGAGTCGTCGCTGCTCGCGTCGTTCGACTCGCAGACGGCGGGCGGCAAGCGATACGACCTTGCCGTCGTCGGACGGCGGCTCGCGCACGCCACATTCGCCGAGTCGCATCATGTTGACACCTCCGACCGCGTGATATACGCCGTCGATATGATGCCGCTGCTACGCGACAAAACGCTCTCCGTCTCCGACTTCATATGCGAAAAAATAAGCGCCTTTGACCGCGAGGTCAGAAACACGCTTTCAAGACTCATGTAATAAAGGTTTTTGAAAAAAAGGTTTGGGGAAGAAACTTTTTACAAAAAGTTTCTTCCCCAACATTTTATTCCTTCCAATCAAAAATAAGCGCCAGCTGCGCGCCTGCGAACATGAACCCGAGCGATCTTGCAAACGCTATCGACGGCACGTTGTCCCTCGCTGCCTGATATACCCACTTGCGGTCGGGCAGGTTCGACATCGCGGAGGTGACGAGTGCTGTCGCGACTCCGCGTCTGCGGAATTTCGGCGGCACGTATATCTCCTCGAGAAAACCGATACCGCTCGGGCGCAGCGTGTTCCATGTCGCTAAACCGCAAAGCTCCCCGCCGTCGCGATAGCCGATAATGCGCGTCCCGTACTGCTCGTTAAAATCGAAATCGTACCCGGCAAAGCCTCCCGCCGAGATCTTGCCGAACCCCGTATCGTCGCCGACATCGCACAGCCTTTTGATATCGTCAAGATCGTCGCGGGTAAGCTCGGAAACATGCATATCGCATGCAGCGTGTTCGCCCGGCTCGCGCGTGAAAACGCGCCACCCCCAGTACTCGTTCATCTTCTCCGTGAGCGGTTTCGGATGAAACAGCATGAAAGAGCGACGGCACCCCTCATGCTTCGACGCCTCCTTTTGCATCATGTCGTAGAATCTGCGGCACACGGATACGTAGTCGGCGTCATCCTCAAGCTCGTGGATATTGCATTCGATCGTGTACGGATGATCCGGCGTCCATTGATGCGAGTCGAACATGACCGCGCACCCTTCGGTGCGGAAGCATGACACCGCTTCCGCAACCCCCTCGTCACCTTCGTCGTACAACCCGTACTGCCAATCCTCCGTCAGAAGCTCCGGGTGATGAGACGCTGTCAGCGCGTAATATTCGCTTATCGTTATCTTTTCCATGTTTTCGGTATCCGTATATTTTGCGTAACCAATATATTTATGCGGCTGCATAACATCTGCACTCGATATTATGCAGCCGCATAATATTCCTGCTGCTTCACTTATTCTCGAATCCCGGCAGCTTCGAGCGCAGATACTGCCCCGTGTACGACTGCTCGCACATCGCCACCTGTTCCGGCGTTCCCTCGCAGACAAGCGTGCCGCCGCCCGTGCCGCCCTCGGGACCGAGGTCTATTATCCAGTCCGCGGTCTTGATGAGGTCGAGATTGTGCTCGATGACGACGACGGTGTTGCCGCCCTCCGCGAGCCTGTCGAGTATGCCGACGAGCTTCGCAACGTCGTCGGTGTGGAGCCCCGTCGTCGGCTCGTCGAGCACATATATCGTCTTGCCCGTGTCGCGCTTCGACAGCTCCGTCGCCAGCTTGACGCGCTGCGCCTCGCCGCCCGACAGCGTCGGCGACGGCTGACCGAGCTTCATGTAGCCGAGCCCGACGTCGAAGAGCGTTTGCAGCTTGCGTCGTATCTTCGGGTACTCGGAGAAGAATCCGAGCGCCTCCTCTATCGTCATTTCGAGCACGTCGCCGATGTTTTTGCCCTTGTAGCGCACCTCGAGCGTCTCGCGGTTGTAGCGCTTGCCGTGGCAGACGTCGCACGTCACGTAAACGTCGGGCAGAAAGTGCATCTCTATCTTTTTGACTCCCGCGCCCTCGCACGCCTCGCAGCGTCCGCCGCGCACGTTGAACGAAAACCGCCCCGGACCGTACCCGCGCAGCTTCGCGTCGGGCGTCATCGCGTACAGCGACCGCAGGTCGGTGAACACGCCCGTGTACGTCGCCGGATTCGAGCTCGGCATGCGCCCTATCGGCGACTGGTCAATGGCGATTATCTTGTCGAGATTCTCCATCCCCTCGATGCGCGTGCATTTGCCCGGGAACGTGTGCGCGCGATTGAGCACCTTTGCGAGCGTCTGATACAGTATCGAGTTGACGAGGCTCGATTTGCCCGAGCCCGACACGCCCGTCACGCATATGAATTTGCCGAGCGGGAAGTCGACGGTGATATTTTGCAGATTGTTCTGCTTCGCGCCGACGACGCGCAAGACTTTTCCGCTGCCCTCGCGCCTGTGCGCGGGAACGGGTATCGACTTGCGTCCCGACAGGTAGTCGCCGGTGACGGAATTTTCGTTCGCCGCCACCTCCGCCGGCGTGCCTACGGCGACGACGTGACCGCCGTGGACGCCGGCGCCAGGTCCGATGTCGACGATATAGTCGGACTCCCACATCGTCTCCTCGTCGTGCTCGACGACGAGGACGGAGTTGCCGAGGTCGCGCAGACGCTTCAGCGTCGCGATAAGGCGCTTGTTGTCGCGCTGATGCAGTCCTATCGACGGCTCGTCGAGGATATACATGACGCCGACGAGCGACGACCCGATCTGCGTCGCAAGACGTATGCGCTGCGCCTCGCCGCCCGACAGCGTGCCCGCCTTGCGGTTCAGCGTCAGATAGTCGAGCCCGACGCTGTGAAGGAAACCGAGCCGCGACTTTATCTCCTTGACTATGTCGTGCGCGATTATCGCCTCCGTCTCCGTCAGATCGAGACTGCTTATGAACTCGAGCGCGTCCGTGACCGATTTGCGCGTATATTCCTCGATCGAGAGTCCGCCGACGGTGACCGCGAGCGCCGCCGGAGACAGCCGCTTGCCGTGACATTTCGGGCACGGCGTCTCGTCGATGAACTCATTATAATATTCGGCGTTGCCGTACATGCGCCGCCGCCATTCTATCATCGGTATGACGCCGTCGAATTTGCGTATCTGATGATGCGCGACGCCCTCATAGTAGCGGTCGATCTCGTATTCGCGGTCGCCGGTGCCCCACAGAAGCGCGTGATACGCCTCGTCGCTGTACTGCTCGATAGGCGTATCGAGCGTGCAGCCGAACGTCCCGACTGCGGCGGCGAACAGCGGACCGAACCACGTCTCCGCGTCGAGCGATTTGAAGCCGTTGACGTTTATCGCGCCCTGACGCAGCGACAGCGTTTTGTCGTATATTATCTTGTCGGGCGAGATGCTTTCGATGACGCCGATACCGGCGCACTCGGGGCATGCGCCGAACGGATTGTTGAAAGAGAAAAGGCGCGGCTCAAGCTCGGGTATGCTTATATTGTGCTTCTCGCACGTATAATTCTGCGAGAACTCCATCGTTTTTTCCTCGCCGCCGTCGCGCGGCACCGTCACGACTGTGACATATCCGTCGGCGGCGCGCAGCGCTGCCTCTACCGAGTCGGAGAGGCGCGTTCTTATATCGTCGCGGCGGACGAGCCTGTCGACGACGATGTCGACGGAGTGCTTTTTATTTTTGTCGAGCTTTATTTCCTCCGACAGCTCGTAAATGCTGCCGTCGACGCGCACGCGGACGTAGCCTGACTTTTTCGCGTCCTCGAATATCTTCTCGTGCATGCCCTTTTTGCCTCTGACGACGGGCGCGAGCACGAGGAAGCGCTCGCCCTCCGGCAGCGTCATTATGCGGTCGAGTATGACGTCCGTCGTCTGCGTCGCGATCTCGCGCCCGCATATCGGACAGTGCGGTATGCCTATCCTCGCCCACAAAAGGCGCAGATAGTCGTATATCTCGGTGACGGTGCCGACCGTCGAGCGCGGATTCTGCGACGTCGTCTTTTGGTCTATCGAGATGGCGGGCGACAGTCCCGATATCGAGTCGACGTCGGGCTTGTCTATCTGACCGAGGAACATTCTCGCGTACGACGACAGCGACTCGACAAATCTGCGGTGGCCCTCCGCGTAAAGCGTGTCGAACGCCAGCGACGACTTTCCCGACCCCGACAGCCCGGTGAATATGACGAGCTTGTCCCTCGGTATCGTCACATCTATGTTCTGTAAATTGTTTTCCCTCGCGCCTTTGATGATTATGTCCATGGTATTTTACCGAGGGGAAACTTTTTGAAAAAAGTTTCCCCTCGGGCTCCCTTTCAAAAACTTTTCCTGACTTTTTTTATTTTTGTTCCCCACAAAAGCAAATACATGTAATAAAAGTTTTTTGGGGGTGCAGGGGGATTTTTTTCAAAAAATCCCCCTGCTATTTAATTACTTTAATTTCCTTTATCTTATCGCGCAGGAAGGCGGCGCGCTCGAAGTCGAGCTTGGACGCGGCGTCCTTCATCTCGCGCGTGAGCTGCTCGATATAGGACGCGCGTTCCTCCGACGTCATGAGCGAGACTTTCTTCTGTTTCTGCTTCGTCTTCGACTTCTTGCCGCCGTCCGCGTCCTCGCCGCCGATGGAGATGAGGTCGCGCACCTCTTTTTTCACCGTCTGCGGTACGATGCCGTGCGCCTCGTTATACTCCATCTGTATCTTGCGCCTGCGGTTCGTCTCCGCGACGGCAGCCTTGATCGACTTCGTTTCCTCGGCAGCGTAAAGGATCACCTTGCCGTTCGCATTGCGGGCGGCACGGCCTATCGTCTGTATCAGCGACGTCTCGTTGCGCAAAAATCCCTCCTTGTCGGCGTCGAGTATAGCGACGAGCGACACCTCCGGCAGGTCGATGCCCTCGCGCAGAAGGTTTATGCCGACGAGCACGTCGTAGACGCCGAGGCGCAAATCGCGCAAGAGCTCCGTGCGCTCCATAGTCTCGACCTCGTGGTGTATGTAGCGCACGCGGACGCCGCACGTGTCGAAGTAATCGGTGATGTCCTCCGCCATCTTCGTCGTGAGCGTCATGACGAGACTGCGCTCGCCCTTTGCGGCGCGCTCCTTTATCTCGCCGAGCACGTCGTCTATCTGCGTCTTAACGTCGCGCACGTCGACCTCCGGGTCGACGAGCCCGGTCGGGCGTATTATCTGCTCCGCTACCGACGTCGAGTGCGACAGCTCGTACTCGGACGGCGTCGCCGAGACGAACACGACCTGCCCGAGCTTCGACTCGAACTCGTCGAAGCGGAGCGGTCTGTTGTCGAACGCGGACGGGAGACGGAACCCGTATTCGACGAGATTCTTTTTGCGCGCATAGTCGCCGCCGCTCATGCCGCGCACTTGCGGGACCGCGACGTGGCTCTCGTCGATGAACATCAGATAGTCGGCGGGGAAATAGTCAAGCAGCGTGTACGGCGTTGAGCCGGGCTCGCGCCCCGACAGCACGCGCGAATAGTTTTCGACGCCCGAGCAGTACCCGATCTCGCGCATCATTTCGAGGTCGTATCTCGTGCGCTCCTCGATGCGCTGCGCCTCGATCAGCTTGTTCTGCGCGCGGAAAAACTCGGCGCGCTCGAGCATCTCATTTTCTATCTCGGCAAACGCAGCCTCACGCTTCGCAGGGTCGGCGACATAGTGCGTGGCGGGGAATATCGCCGCATACCGCAAATCGCCCAGTATCTCGCCCGTCGTCTTCGAAATCTCGGTCACCCTGTCGACCTCGTCGCCGAAGAACTCGACGCGTATCGCCTTATCGCCCGAATTCGACGGTATAACGTCGACGGTGTCGCCGCGCACGCGGAACTTCGTGCGCTCAAAGCCGATGTCGTTGCGCTCATATCCTATCGAGATGAGCCGCTCGATAAACTCGTTGCGCTCCATCGTCTGCCCGGGGCGCACCGAGACGAGCTGGCGGCAGTATTCGTTCGGGTCGCCGAGCGAATATATGCACGACACGGACGCGACGATCACGACGTCGCGGCGCTCGAACAGCGCCGACGTCGCACTGTGGCGCAGCTTGTCGATCTCGTCGTTGATGAGCGAATCTTTTTCTATATACATGTCCTTGCCGGGGATATACGCCTCCGGCTGGTAATAGTCGTAGTACGAGACGAAATATTCGACGGCGGCATCGGGGAAGAATTCGCGCATCTCGGAGCAGAGCTGCGCCGCGAGCGTCTTGTTCGGCTCGAATATTATCGTCGGTCTGTTGACGTTGGCGATGATGTTCGCCATCGTGAACGTCTTGCCCGAGCCCGTCACTCCGAGCAGAGTCTGCATTTTGTCGCCGCGCAGTATGCCCTCGGTCAGCTTCGCTATCGCCTCCGGCTGGTCGCCGGTCGGCGAGAACGGCGCTTTCAATATGAATTTGTCCGCCATAGCGTGCCTCCATACGGTGAACAACTGTTCGCTACGGTATTATAGCACAAATATAATTTCTTGTAAAGATGTAAACGCCACCTTGACGCGATTTTTTGCGTCAGTTTCTGCCATAGGTTCCTACACGCTTTGCTCGCAGCGAAAAATTCATCGTCCAAGTAACGGCTGCAAGCCGTTAGGCTTTCAAGTAACCACTACGCGCACCACGCTCGTGCGTTATTAGGTGATGCCAGTTTTTCACCACACTTTTCGCGAAGCGAAAACGTGTCGCAGGTCGGCGCGTCAGCGACGAACTGTTGCGCACTCGATACGCCGCGAGGGAGCTGTTCGCAGGAAGTGAACGCGCGGTGTTCTTTTGGAGAGTGGGTTCGGGGGAGGACTTTTTCTTTTTAAGAAAAAGTCCTCATCCCCGCCTATCTCTTTCTTGCGAGAAAGTCCCCCTTGTCAAAAACCTATTGAAAGGTGTGAAAGACGTCACCACGTCAGGTAGTCAAAGATAGCTGCCGGTGGAAATAGGCTGTACGAATATCCGCGGTGAGCGGCAGTTCGCAGCTAACGCTACGACCTGCGACACGTTTTTGCTTCGCGAAAAGTGTGGGAGAAACCAGCTATGGCATAAAAATACATAAATTTGTGAAAAGCACTTGACAAATCACGAAAAATGTGGTATAATATAGGCTGTAAAGGAAATAGGACGGTTGCGGTGAGCGAAGGTGTGCACAGGTTAAGCGGGGGAGCCTGCGGCACATAGCATTTGCCGTGACAACGGGGCAGCGCTGAAAGTGTTGGCGAAACCGGTTTCCGCAAGGAAAAATTTTCGCACATCATGTAACTTTTTGCGAAAAACGGGTATTAACTTAATAGAAGGACAAAACAGGAGGTGCTTTTCATGATTGCGTTTTTCATACTTTACGGTATCACATTCGGCGGTGCGTTCAATTCGGGACTGCTTTCCTATGACCTCTTTTTCATGCCCGCTTTATTTTGCATCGCGGGACTCGTATTTGCGTTCAGAAAACACATCTGGGTGCGGCTTCTTCCCGTGATGTTCGTGCTGCTCGACGCCGCCGCGTGCGGGATCGCGTTCATCTTTGTCGACGGGTGGGATACGCTGCTCCCGCTCGGAGGTATCGTATGCGACGCCGAGGCGGCCGTCGGCGTGGGGCTTTCGTGGGTCGTGTACGCGATAATATTTGCGATAAAAAAGCACACGGCTAAAAATGTCTGATTAAATAATATATTTCCGTGTCGTCAAAATCGCGCATAACGGAGGCGTTCTGTCCATAAACTAAGCAAAAACAATAAATTTGCTCAGGGACAGAAATGACACACGGAATAATACTTGCGGGCGGGCGCGGCGAGCGCCTTCGCCCGATAACGGATACGGAACCGAAGCCGACGCTCAAGGTCGGCGGCGTGCCCGCCGTCGGATACGCTGTGAGGATGCTCGGCGAGGCTGGCATAAGGCGCGCGGTCGCGACTGTGCGGTACAGATACGACGACATCGCAGAGGCGATAAAGTCGCTGCCCGACTGTGGCATAAACGCTGGCGGCACGGGCGTCGACGTTGACGTCGACTGCTACATCGAGCTTGAAATGCTCGGAACGTCGGGGAGCACGCGCGCGGCGCTATATGAGCTCGGACCGTTGTGGGATGACGTTGACGAGGTCGTCGTCGTCTCCGGCGACGCCGTATGCGACTTCGACCTGCGTCCGGCTATATCGTATCACCGCGCGAGCGGGACGGCGGCGACGCTTCTTCTGGCGCGGTCGGAGACGCCGTGGCTCTACGGCAACGTAGTGCTCGAAAACGACAATCCGAGGATGGGCAAGATCGTCGGATTCCGCGAAAAGCCGAAGGACGCAAGTCCCGGCGCGCTCGTCAACACGGGCATATATATCCTGTCGCGGCGCGCCGTCGACACTATTCCCGACGGCGAAAGCGACTTTGCATGCGACCTTTTCCCGACGCTCATGGCGCGCGGCGAGACGCTCTGCGGCATATGCGGCGTCGGCTACTGGCGCGACATCGGCTCGCCGGAGTCGCTGCGTCTCGCCAACTTCGACGCGGCGAAGAACCGCATACGCGGCGTTACCGCGTCCGTCTCGCCGACGGGGGCGATAGTATCGCCGTCGTGCCGCGTCGGCATGGGCTCGACGCTGCCGGGCTGCCTTCTTTTGCCCGACGTGACTGTCGGTGCCGGCGTATTCGCCGAGGACGCGATACTCTGCCGCGGCGTCACCGTCGGCGACAATGCGCGGATCGGCAAAGGCGCCGTTATCGGCGAGGGCGCCGTCATAATGAGCGGCGCTTCCGTCGGCGATGGCAAGCATATACCGGTCGGGGTTGTGTACAGCAGCGAGCGGCAGATCTCCTTCAGACCGTAATGAAAAGTTTTGATGTTGGGGGTTCGGGGGAAGAAACTTTTTCAAAAGTTTCTTCCCCCGCTTGTTATTATTAGATGAATATGATAAAATACAATAGACTTATTGGAGGCGGGTATGGCGCGTGCATCGAGAAAAATATCGCGCAAAAAGCGGACGGCGCAAAGACCGACGCTGCGAGCCCGCGTCCGTGAGCGCATAAGCACGGTTCTGCACGGGATCGCGCTCGAGGTGCGCACAGCCGATGTTATCGCCGTATGCATATTCGGCGTCATAGAAGTCGCTGTCGCCGCGCTCGGGTATCTGCCGCTCATAATCGCCGCCGTCATGTGCGGAGCGTGCGTCGCGTACGTGTGCGGCAAAAACGTGCGCGGCGGCTCGCTCGACGCGATGCCGAAGCTTATATCGGCGCTCATATATTCGATTCTCGCGGGCGTATTCGTATGCGTCGGCGCGCTCATACGCGGCGCGGGCGCCGCGTCGCTGTCAGCGGCTGCTTCCGCGTCGCTTGCTATCTTATATGTGACGATGCTGCTCGAATGTGCGCTGTGCAAAAACGCGGACAGGAAGCGCATATCGGTCGTGATATCGTTTACGGGGCTTTACATGCTCGGCGTGCCGCTTCTTTTGGGATTCGCGTTCCTTGCGTCGCGCGTGCAGCTCGTCGACGACGGCGACGGCGGTTTCATCGTGACTCCGTCCGCGCTGGCGAAATTCACGGCGCTGTATGCCATAGCTGTCGCGCTGCGGCTCATATACGTATATATCATTTTGCGGCGAAGGCTGCGTCAATATGCGAAAACAGACAAAACATAAATAAATCTGACAAAAGCGAGGACTGTCATGAAACACACGGATTTTGCGCCCTATCCCCCGATGGGATGGAACAGCTGGGACTGCTACGGCGCGGCTGTCAACGAGGAGCAGCTTCTCGGCAACGCCGGGTACATGCGCGACCACTTAAAGGAGTACGGCTGGAACGTCGTCACATGCGACATTCAGTGGAGCGAGCCGTCCGCGTTCGACACGATGTACACGCCGAACGCTCCGCTCTGCATGGACGAGTATTCGCGGCTCATTCCCGCGCCGAACAGATTCCCGTCGGCGGCGGACGGACGCGGATTTCTGCCGATTTCGCGAAAAATACACGAGATGGGGCTCCTGTTCGGCATACACATCATGCGCGGCATACCGCGTCAGGCGATATACAGCCGCACAAAGATAAAGGGCACTGATTTGACGGCGGACAAGGTCGGCGACCCGTTCTCCGTCTGCGGCTGGAACAGCGACATGTACGGCGTCGACGTGCGCTCGCCGGGCGCGCAGGCGTACTACGACTCGCTGTTTGAGCTTTACGCCGAGTGGGAGATAGACTTCGTCAAGGTCGACGACATCGCGACGACGGGCGCGCACGCTAACGACAGTCACTGTCACGGTCCGATGCCGGGCGTCGGCGAGATCGAGATGATACATAAGGCGATAATGAAGTGCGGACGTCCCATCGTGCTGTCGCTGTCGCCGGGACCGGCTCCCGTCGAGTACGCGTGGATGTTCAAGAAGAACGCCAACATGTGGCGTCTCACAAACGACGTGTGGGACAACTGGAGCGCTGTCGCCAACATGTTCGAGCGGTGCGAGACGTGGCAGGGACACGGCGGCGACGGCGTGTGGCCCGACTGCGACATGCTGCCGTTCGGTCACATCAACTGCAACGCCCGCTACGGCGACAACTACTGCCGTATGACGCACGACGAGCAGATCTCGATGATGAATCTGTGGAGCATATTCCGCTCACCGCTCATCGTCGGCGCGGAGCTTCGCGACTGCGACGAGTTCACGCTGTCGCTTTTGACGAACGCGGAGATACTGCGCCTGAACAAGCATTCGTACAGCCCGAACCAGATATACCGCACGCGCCGCGCCGCCGCGTGGTATTCGCACGACGACAACGGCGACGGAGGCGGCGAATACTATATCGCGCTCTTCAATCTGCGCGACGAGGCGGCGACTGTGACGGTGTCCGCGTCCGACGTCGACGAATTCGACATACGCGGACGCCAAATTCGCGACCTTTGGGCACACAAGGACATCGGCGTCTCGGGCGACGTTATCGAGGCGGCGCTCCCGCCGCACGGCAGCGTCGTATACAGATTGAAATAAACGCGCATACAAAAACACAGCCGATACGGCTGTGTTTTTTGTATGCGTTCATATGTTGCGGCGCATGATGTTACAGAAGGGAAGTTGTTATACATGCGTCGAAAAATGTTATGCGCGTGTAGAAAATCGTCTCTGCGGGCTCTTTTTTCAAATGCACGTTGACAAAAATGCAGCAATATCAAGTCGGGCGGGGGGGCGCGACGTGCGCGTTTCTCAATCTATGGTTGATTTTCCGCGCTTCAGCTCAACAAATTTACTATTGATAGTTGATTTTTCTCATGGTATCATCATATCGAAGCCGGCGCCGGCTTCGATAATATCACGGAGGAACTAAAAATGTTTGACACGAAAAAATTCGGTGAAAAGCTGCGCATGCACAGAAAAAAGCTATCGCTGACGCAGGAGGACGTCGCCTTTCGCGTCGGTGTGTCGCCGCAGGCGGTTTCGAAATGGGAGAGCGGAGAATGTTTGCCCGACTGCTTCAATCTCAAATCCCTCTCCGACGCCTACGGCGTCTCGCTCGACATACTGCTCGACACAGAGTCGGACGGCGACATCGACACGGTCGCGTCCAAGATAGAGCAGCTCGGCGACGAGTTCATATGGGCGCAGTCGGGGGAGGGCAGATATGAGTCGAATGCGCACCGCGACCTCGGAGACGATCTTTGGAAGATGTGGCGCGGACTTTTCTTCATCGAGACAGGAAACAAAGAATTACAGGCGGAGGACAAGCGCCGCGGCAATCTGCGTATAGCGAGCGACTACGGCATGAAGATATGGGACGATGACGGCGTCGCGTGCATCGTGCAGTCCGCACTGCGCGAGCGGTTTATGATGCCGGATGAGCATGCATCGGCGCTGCTTTCGGCGATATCGTCGCCGGACGGGCTCTGCCTCATCGCCGCGCTCGACGCGTGTAATCCCATATCAAAAAGCGAGCTTTCGGAGCGGACCGGCATCGGCATATCGCGTCTGAACGAGCTTTTGCTGCTCCTTCTCGAGGGGCGCGTCGTCGAGTTCTTCGAGTCACGTGACAGACGCGTCTGCGGATACAAGATGTGCGCCTATTACGGCGTTGCCGCGTACATGGTGCTCGCCGCCGCACATATTTTGGGAAAGCCGAACTGCACGGTATCGGAATATCTGCCGGAGGATCTTGTCAGAGCGTAGTCGGAGCGGACGCGCCGAACATCTCCTATCTCGATTTCTCGACGACGCCGATCCCACGCTTTCGTTCTAAACGCAGATTTTACCGTTTTGCAATCCGCGCGCGCTTCTAAAACGGCGCTATCGGTGGTATCATAAAGTCACGACAGCGACAATATAAAAGAGGTGCAAAATGTCATTTTCAAACATACTTAAAAATCTGCGCCGCAAGTGCGACATGACGCAGGAGGAGCTTGCGGAGATAATGGAGCTTACGCCGCAGGCCGTCAGCCGATGGGAGAACGGCGCCGCCGTTCCAGACACCGCGACCGTATGCCGCCTCGCGTATCTTTTCGGCGTTACTACCGACTATCTGCTCGAGGTCGACAGCGCGCGCATGGACGACAAGGTCACGGAGGTGATCGCGTCCGCGGATGCAGCATCGCCCGAGGACGCTGCGCGACTGCTCCGCGACGCGCTCGTTGATTTTCCCTGCAATCCCGATCTGATGTCGGCGCTCGCGAGATGCCTCTACTATCGAATCGCGCGTGCCGACACGGGGGATGAAAGAAAATCGAAAAATGCAATGCGCGAAGCGATTCGAATCGCCGAATTCTTGTACGGTCGAGGGCACGGAGACATCTACATGCTTCTTCACATGTACCGCGACTCGGGGCAGCTCGAAAAAGGGAGCGAGCTGCTCGACACGCTATGCGATTACGGCTCGGTGCGTCAGGAAATGGCGATCGAGCTTGCGGAGGGCAGGGAAAAGCTGCGTCTGATGCAGGAGAACGCGCACATACTGCTCTCGAAGCTGAGCTGGCAGGTGTACATGCTCTCGCTCGAATCAGACTGTTTCACGTCGGAGCAGCAGATCACGATGCTCGAGGGAATGTTCGCGGCGAGCCGCGCGCTGATGCCGGACGATGCGCCATATCTCTATAGTTCGCAGCCGACGCACATTCCGTGGCAGCTCGCGCGACGTCACAGCATGGCGGGCAATACGGATGAAGCGATACACTGGTTGTATGTCATGCGCGATGCCGCCGTGACGGACGAATCGTTTGAGGGAGAACGCGATTTCAGGCTCGACTCTCCCGCGTTTTGCGGGCTGTCACAGAATCGGCGCGCACGCTCGTGGGGCGCCGCATGGATGCTCGACGTGATGGGCGACGATTATTTCGACAACATACGCGGCAACGCACGTTTCTGCGCTATACAAGAGGAACTGAAGCGGTATACGGGAGATTGATTCCCGACCCCTGTCAAATCAACAAATCCGCGCATCAGGCGTCGAGCGACGATCCCGGTGCGCGGATACCGAAAGAAGCCGTGTGCGAGTTCATTCTGGAGAGAGCGATGATCGGGAAGGCGACACATCCCGCAAAAAGAAAGGATTCGCGCAGCAAATAGGAAGGCATAATTTGTGCACATTTAGGTGGGAAACGGTTTGACGCCCCCGACGTTCTTGAATGGTACATTTTCCAAAATGCCCCGGAAGATTCAAAGAAACTGCAATTCTGAGACTGCACAACTGACAGATGCACGCCTCATTTGCACTCTTACTGTACAAATGAGGCGTTTGCTGTAAAAGATCATTTTGATGTCAAAGAAATCTGTATCCCATTGTCGAATCACAATTCAAGCGAATTTTCGTTTAAGAGAAACTCATAAAGCCCGAGATGGAGGATGCCTTCCTCATCGGTCCACGGCTTCATAGAGGTTTTGCTGATGATCATCTTTTTGAAAAAATCGTTTGTATTTTTCAGCGGACACAGTTCTGTCTCCAGCTTTGACGGCTCGCTTACGTTAAGCGCTGACCGGATATAGTATTTCTTTGCACTTCACGCACCTCATTTACAGCGTGCCGAGCGTGTGGACGATGCGGAACTTTGTCACTTTGTCAATTCCCGGCGTGCGCTCGCCGATCTCGTTACCGATTTCGAGCATAAAGGTGTCGCTCTCGGTGAACGGACGCCACTCGGGCAGCGCGTCGCCGAAGTTGTCGGTGCCGTTCGGGTCGCCGGTCTTTACGAAATTCGCCCAGTACGAGGCGACCTTGCGCGCGAGGTCATAGTGCTGACCGCGGAACGGACGCCAGCTGCGCGCGAGCGAATCGTACGCGAACCACAGCTCCGCGCCGTGGAACGATCCCACGTTCGGCGACTTGTCGTCGGGTATGTCGGGGTCGAACTCGTATAGATACGTCGTGCGTCCCTCGCGTGCCTGCACGGTGCCGAACAGATACGCGCCCGCTATCATGCCCGTGAACGCGTCGGAGGCGAACAGTGCCTCGACGTCGCTGTCGCTCTTCACGCCGCACAGAGCGCGGAACTCGTCCGCGTGCTCGCCGTAGCGTGCGGCGAACTCGTCGAACTGCGTCAACGTGCGCGGCAGTCCGTCGCGGCGCATGAAGGCGCGAGTCTCGCCTCTGTTGTATCCGGTCAGAACGGGGACGCGGTGATGCTCGTCGTGGACGTAAGCGTCGAACGCGTCGCGCATAAGAAGTATTCCGTCGACAACGGGGGCGAAGAACGTGTGCGCCTCGCATGATTTGCGGAAAAGCTCATCGGCGGGGATCGCGCGCGCCTCGGACAGCGACTTTATGCCGGCTTTTTCAAAGAAGTCGACGCCGGCGCGTTCCGCACGCTCGAGCGACCCCGCGCGCAAAAACGACGGTCCCATGTCGGCAAAATCGGCGCTCACCGCGCTCTGTATTATCGCGCCCGCGACGAGTCCCTCCGACTTCGGCGACGTCAGTATGCACTGAACGCTGCCCGCGCCAGCCGACTGTCCCGCGATCGTTATCTTGTCGGGGTCGCCGCCGAACGCTTTGATGTTGCGCTTCGTCCATGAAAGCGCCGCTATCTGATCCTCGATGCCGTAGTTGCCTTTCGGTGCATCCGGGGACTCCGCCGACAGCTCGGGGTGCGCCATAAACCCGAACACGCCGAGGCGGTATGTGACTGCCACGACGACGATGCCGCGCCGCGCCACATGCTCCCAGTCGAACTCGACCTCGTACGGGTAACCTCCCTGATACCCGCCGCCGTGGATGTAGAATAAAACGGGCAGGCGCTCGTCCTCGCTTTTCGCGGGGGTAAAGATGTTGACGTAAAGGCAGTCCTCGCTCATGTCGTATTCGGGTCCCGACGGATGGAGCTCGCGCGACCAGAAATCGTTCGGGTCGGCGCCCGGCGTCCACTGCATCGAGATCGGACCGTATTTGAGCGCGGGGCGGACGCCGTCCCAGTGCTTCATCGGCTGCGGCGAGCGCCAGCGCAGTTCTCCCACAGGCGCTGCGGCGTACGGTACGCCCTTAAACACCGTGATGCGCGGGTCGTAACCGAAATAGCCCTCGAGTATGCCTTCCTCGACCCTGACTTGCTTCTGC
The DNA here is from genome assembly GCA_947624945.1 of uncultured Clostridia bacterium. Taxonomy (GTDB): domain Bacteria; phylum Bacillota; class Clostridia; order Oscillospirales; family CAG-272; genus DTU064. The sequence continues at coordinate 27,882 of CANQMJ010000011.1, forward strand.
ATAATAGTTTACCTCCCGATTTTGTCATAAAATCAATTTACGGATATAATCAATCTAAACTCATGATACACCGTGAGCGCCGCGGTGTCAATACTGCGAGGGAAAATTTATCTGCGCGGGACGAATATTTCGCCTATATTTGCGGGTGTGAAAAATAAACACGCCAAATTTCGACTTTAGTAAGATATTTAATTAAAAGTGATATTTCCGACGGCGGACAGACAATACTACTCAGCCGTCTTTCTTGCGCCGGGAACGACGCCCTCGGGCAGATAATTGATGCACGAGTCGCCGACGCGGACGCGGACGGCGAGGTCGCCGCGGAACGGACGGCGGTGTCCGCCCTCGAGCGGGACGAGATCGGGGCAGCCGTCGACGACGTGCTGCGCCGCCGTGATGAAGTCGTCGAGGTAAGACTTAGCGATAGGAGTGCCGTTGTGGTTAGGCATAATGAAGTCGAACTCGTCATCGCGCGCTTTTAAGCGCTTGCAGTTTTCGAGAAACGCGCCGACGGAGGCGAATACGTTCAGATTCGCCTGTCCCGCGTCAAATTCGTCGCCGGAGAACAAAAGCCGCCGACCGTGGTCGATGAACGAGAGCGAGCTGTCGCAATGCGCGGGAGTGTAGATGACGTCGACCCTGCGCCCGCCGAGGTCGAATACATCGCCGTCGCCGACGGCGATCTTTTCATAATCGGGATAAGGCATATTAGCGAGCCACACGGGGTCGAGAGGACCGAATGAACGGTCGGCATACGCGAACGCGTTTTTGTGCATATGGACACGCGGGAACCAGCGGTTGCCGCCCGTGTGGTCGAAGTGACCGTGCGTGTTGACGACGAGCAGCTCGCGTCCGCCGCGGAGCTCGTCGACGATGTTGGGCAGGTCGCCGCGTCCGTATGCGGTGTCGATAAGGAGCGCCTTATCGCTGCCGAGAAGCAGGAATATGTCGAGCGCCTCGCCG
>CANQMJ010000012.1 GCA_947624945.1 uncultured Clostridia bacterium
GTGCAGTATGACTTGTGCTTGGCAAACCCGTACTGCGGGTACTGACGGTCGAGTTCGAGCATGAGCCTGTCACGGTAGACCTTCGCGAGTATGGACGCGGCGGCGATCGACGGCGATATCGCGTCGCCGTGGACGACGGTGACGGCGCGCATCGGAAAATCGCGCGCGACGTTGCCGTCGACGAGCACGAGCGACGGCGCGGGATCGAGCATTGAAACTGCATTGCGCATCGCGTGCTGGGACGCGGACAGGATGTCGGTCGCGTCTATCTCCTCGACCGACGATTCCGCTATCGCAAATGCGACGGCGCGTTCGCGTATGACGTCGTAGAGCGCTTCGCGTCGCTTCGGCGACAGCTTTTTCGAGTCGTTGAGTCCGTCGATATATGTGCCGGGCGCGAGTATGCATGCGGCGGCGACGACGGGGCCGGCGAGGCATCCGCGTCCCGCCTCGTCGGTGCCGGCGACGACGTCGAAGCCTTCGGCGCGGTACTTTTCCTCGAGCGTGAATTCAAGCGTCGTCATACGTCAAGATCGTTCGGGCGCTCAAGCGTTATGCGCCCTATCTTAGCCGAGCGGAACTCGTCGAGCAGCATAAGCGCGGTGCGCTCGGAGTCTACCTCGCCGCCCGAGACGAGGAAACCGCGCTTTCTGCCTATTGCGAGTAGCAGCTCGTGGTCGGTCATGTCGTCGGGGACAGCGCTTAATTTATATCTTGCGCATAGCGCGTCAGGGTAAAGGCGGCGCAGCCGTCCGCAAAGCGCTGACGCGAGCGTTTCTGTGTCAAGTATGTCGTCCTTTATCGCGCCCGTGAATGCGAGGGCTTCGCCCGTTTTTCTGTCGTCGAATTTAGGCCACAGAACGCCGGGCGTGTCGAGCAGGTTGAGGCCCGTTTTCGTCAATACCCACTGCTTTTGACGCGTGACGCCGGGACGATCCTCGGCTTTTGCTTTGCGCTCGCCGACGAGACGGTTTATGAGCGTCGACTTTCCGACGTTCGGCACGCCGACGATCATGACCTTGATGCGCCGTCCCGTCATGCCGCGCGACTGCCAATGCTCTATTTTATCGGCGAGCAGCTCGCGGAGCGCGGGCGTTATGCGTCCGACGCCCTCTCCCGTCACGGAGTCTATGAGTATTGGCTTCGTCTTGCCGGCTGTTTTGAAATATTCCGTCCATTCGGCGTTCGCCGACGGGTCGGAAAGGGAAGACTTGTTGAGAAGCGTCACCGTCGGCTTGCCCGAAAGCAGCGCCGCGATATCGGGATTGCGCGATGAGCGCGGTATGCGGGCGTCCAAAAGCTCAAGCACGGCGTCGACCTCTTTCATATCCTCCGAGATCAAACGCCGTGTTTTTGCCATATGCCCGGGGAACCACTGTATCTGTTCGCTCGGCATTACGCGTCCCCCATTCGTTTGAAGAATCCGAAATCGGACAGCGGATATATGCGCGCGATAACGTGTCCGAATATGCAGCGCTCGTCGACGATGCCGAGGCTGTAGCTGCGGCTGTCGGTTGAATGGCGGCGGTTGTCGCCCATGACGAACACCTCGCCTTCGCCGAGCGTTATCGGGTACTCTATGTCGGACAGGCGCTTGTGCGCGTAGTCGACGTAGACGTATTCGGATTCGTCGATGACGGCGCCGTCGACGGTGAGCTCGTTCGTCTCGTCGTTATATGATACGGTCTGCCCCTCGGTCGCGATGACGCGTTTTACGACGGCTTCGTCGCCGAGCGCGCTGTCGACCTTTTGCAAAACGACGATGTCGCCGTATCTCGGCTTGTAGCCGATGTCGGTGACGATGAGCATGTCGCCCGCGTTGAGCGTATTGTTCATCGACTCGCCGTTCACGATCGCGATGCGGAACACGAACGTGAAAAGAAGCACTATAGTGCATGTCGCGATAGCGAGCGTTTCGACTATGTCGAAAGCCATAGAGAGCAGGCTCACCTTTTCGGCAGGTTTTTTCGGCTGCTCGCTTTCTTCGTCGTCGGTGTCCTGCACGGCGCCGCTTTCGTATTCGAGGCTGCGGCGCGGACTCATTTCGTCGCCGTCGGGCGATGTGTTTCTCATATCGTATCGGTTTTGACCGTTATATCTGTTGTTCATTTTGGATATATCCGCCTTTCTATCTTTTCTATTCTATCACATAAAACGCGATTTTACAATATGAAATTCCGAAAGTTATTCGCAGTCATGCAAAAAAACTACGCGGAGAAACGCGAAAATTTTCCTTTTTGCTATTGCAAAAGCGGGACGAGTGTGATATAATATCTCCCGCGTGTGTCAAGACGCGCCGAGGCGGTCCGCTGCCGCTCTGCATGAACGCTTCGATATTACATGAAAGGTACAGGTGATAACATGAGCACCAAGATCGACGTACTGGTCAATGAGCAGATGAAGGAGCAGGTCCCCCGGTTTGAGGTAGGGGACAGCGTCCGCGTTTACAACAGGATCAAAGAGGGACAGCGCGTCCGCACACAGATCTTTGAAGGCACCGTTATCGGTCGTCACGGCGGCGGTATATCGGAGACGTTCAAGGTCCGCCGCGTTGCGTACGGCTGCGGCGTCGAAAAGACGTTCCCGCTTCATTCCCCCAACGTGGAAAAGGTAGAGGTCATCAGACGCGGTAAAGTTCGCCGCGCGAAGCTCTACTACCTGCGCGACAGAGTCGGCAAGAGCTCCAAGGTCAAGGAACTCATCTGACGCTCCCCGTCAAAACGAAAATCCGGCGCTCGGAATATGGGCGCCTTTTTTCGTGCTTTTTCGCGGTTTTGTATTGTAGTTTCGCGCCTTTTGCGGTAATATAATAACTGTGGACCGAAAAAATCTTTGTCGGAGGCATGTCGTGCGGATAAGATCACGGCTTTTATATATCGCGGCGGCTTTGCTTTTGGCGCTGCTTTTTTCGTCATGCAAAAAGGAAGTGCCGGAAAGCGTTCCCGGCAAAGCAATGGACGCGGCGGACGCCGACGGCGCGCTCGGCGCGCTCGGAGACCCGACGCGCGAGATGAGGGGCGTTTACATTGCGACCGTGTACGACCTCGACTTTCCGAGCAAAGCGGGACTTGACGCGGAAACGCTTAAAAGCGAGCTCGACAGTATAGTCGACGACGTCGAACGGCTCGGATTCAACGCGATATTTTTCCAGGTGCGCGGCTCGTGCGACGCGATGTACAAGTCCTCGATATTCCCTGTGTCGGAATATCTGACGGGCGTGACGGGCGGCGAGCTGCCGGACGGCTTCAACCCGCTGTCATATCTTATAGAAATCGCGCATGCGCGCGACCTCGATGTGCATGCGTGGGTGAATCCGCTGCGCGTCACGCGCGGCAGTCCGTCGCGTCCGAAAACGGACGTGACGGCGCTCGCGGCGAACAGTCCGGCGCGGCTGCACCCCGAATACACGGTCGAGTACGCGGGAGAACTCTACTTTGATGCCGGTATGCCGGAGGTGCGGGAACTCATCGCCGACGGGGTAAAAGAGATCATCGACGGCTACGACGTCGACGGGATACTTTTTGACGACTATTTTTATCCGTACCCGGAGGACGGTTACGAGTTCGACGACAGCGCCACATACGAAAAATACGGCGGCGGCAGGGAGCTCGGCGACTTCCGCCGCGAGAGTGTGAACGAGATGGTGCGCCTCGTATACGAGACGGTGAAAGCGGCTGACGAGGGGTGCAGATTCGGCATCGCGCCGTTCGGCATTTGGCGCAACGACGACGGCGAAAACGGCGGCAGCGCGACGCGCGGGCTCGAGTCGTACGACGAGATATATTGCGACACGCTCGCGTGGGTGAGGGGCGGCTATGTCGACTACGTCGCGCCGCAGCTGTACTGGAGCTTCAGCCGCGAATCGGCGCCTTACGGCGTTCTCGCCGACTGGTGGGACGAACAGGTGCGCGGCACCGGCGTCGACTTATACATAAGTCACGCCGCGTACAAGTACGGCGAGGACGAGTGGAGCTTCGCGCACGCCGTCCACGAGTTGACGGAGCAGGTGAAGCACGCGCGTCCGCTCATATCGTATCGCGGCAGCATAATGTACAGTCTGTCGTCGCTGCGCGAGAACGCGTCCGGCGTCGCCGACGACCTCGAGGCGGCGTATTACCGTTCGGTGTCGTACTTCAAAAAGGACGGCGGTAAATATACGTATTACGGTGAATGATGTCAATCATGTTATCGCCCGCATTTCTTTCCGCGCTCGCATTTGTGCCATCCGCAGATGCGGGCGCGTTCTATTGCGTGGAATATCCGTTCGCGGATATCGCGGTCGATATTGCCGAGCGCGTCGAGCGCGTCTACGGCGGACTTGACGCGCTCGCGCTCTGTCTTTTTGTCGGCGGGACATGTGCTTTTTATGACGGGCAGCGATCTGCCGAGCCGCGCAAGCTCATGCTCGCGGACGTAGATGAGCGGGCGTATGACGGAGAGCTGCTTTTCCTCGTAATACGTGACGGGCTCGAACGTTTCGAGCCTGCCGCCGTGGATGAGGTTGAGCATGAATGTGTCGACGACGTCGTCGAAGTGATGACCGAGCGCGAGTCGGCGGCAGCCGAGACGTTGCGCCTCGTCGATGAGCGCGCCGCGACGCATTTTCGAGCACAGCGAGCACGGATTCGGCTCGCGCCGTAAGTCGAACACTATCCTTGCAATATCGGTGTGGACGATGTGGTGCTCGACGCCGAGCGCGCGGCAGAACTCGGAGAGCGGCGCGAAGTCCATACCGTCAAAGCCGGCGTCGATCGTTACGGCGCAGACGTCGAAGTTTGCGGGGTAGAAACGGCGCAGCTCGGATAGGACAAATAATAGCGCCGTCGAGTCCTTGCCGCCCGACACGCCGACAGCGACGCGGTCGCCGTCCGCGATCATGTCATACGATGAAAGCGCGCGGCGCACCTCGCCCTTTATGCGCTCGAGCGCGCGCATGTCGGCGTTTGTGTATTGACCGTTTGCGATGTCCATAAAGCTGTCTCCGTTATGACGCTTCGCGCATATAATGACACTGTCAGATCATTACATATCGGAGCGTGTGAATATGATAAAAATTTTCATCGATCAGGGACACAATCCCCAAAACCCGAACTCCGGCGCGGAGGGCAACGGCTACCGCGAGCAGGATCTCGTCTATGAGATAGGCATACAGTTGGCGGATCTTTTGCGCGGAGACGGCAGATTCGAGGTGCGTGTGTCGCGTCCGACACCGACGACGCAGCTCGGAACGTCGAACGCGTCGAGTCTCGCCGCGCGCGTGTCGGCGGCGAACTCGTGGGGCGCAGAGTGGTTCATCAGTCTGCACGCGAACGCGTCGGAGGATCCGAATGCGACGGGAGTCGAGGCGTTCGTGTATTCGACGTCGTCGCGCGCCTTGCCGCTCGCGGAGGATATAGTCGCGGAGATATCGGAGGCGACGGGCGAGCCGAACAGAGGCGTGAGCGCGCGTCCGACGCTGTATGTGCTGCGCCGCACGTCGATGCCCGCGACGCTCGTCGAGCTCGGATTCATCACAAATTACGGCGAGGCGACGCTGATGGCGGAGAGCCCCGGTCTTTACGCGCGTGCGATATACCGCGGCATATTGCGCTTTTTCGGCTATGACTGAGCATTATATGTACGCCGTGCGGCATCTGCCGCACGGCGTCTTTTACTGTTTTTGCGATATCATTTCGCGCAGCGCGTCCTCGTCTATGACGGGTACGCCGAGCGCGTTCGCGCGGTCGAGCTTCGATCCGGCGGCGTCGCCCGCGACGACGTAGCTCGTCTTTTTCGATACGGACGTCGAGACCTTGCCGCCCGCCGCTTTTATCATCTCGGACGCCTCGTCGCGCGTCATCGTCGGAAGCGTACCCGTGAGGACGAATGTCAGCCCGTCGAGCGTGTCCGATACGCGCGCGGACTGCGTCTGCTCCATGACGACGCCCGCCGCGCGGAGCTTTTCGATGAGCTCGCGGTTCTTCGGTTCAGCAAAGTAGTCGATGATGAGCGACGATGTGATCTCGCCGACGTCGGGAATGTCGACAAGCTCCTCCTTCGTCGACGCCATGAGCGCGTCGATGCTGCCGAATCGCTCTGCGAGCGCGTACGCGGCGACGCTGCCGACCTGACGTATGCCGAGCGCGTATATGAGCCGCGACAGTCCCGCCGATTTTGACGCGTTCACGGCGTCGATAAGGTTCTGTGCCGATTTTTTGCCCATGCGTTCGAGCGATGCGACAGAGTCGACGTCGAGCGAGTAAAGGTCGGCGGCGTCGCCGATGAGTCCCGCGTCGATGAGAGACGCGATAAGCGACGGACCGAGCGTGTCGATGTCCATCGCGCCGCGTTCGGCGAAGTGCTCGATGTTGCGCGCGCGCTGTGCGGGGCACTGCGAGTTTATGCAGCGCACGGTCCCGCTCTCGCCGTTTTCGTCGTCCTCGTCGACGAGCGGCTCGCCGCACGACGGGCACGTCTCGGGCATGCGCCATACGACCTCGCTGCCGTCGCGCTTTTCCGTGACGGCTCCGACGACCTCCGGGATTATGTCGCCGGCTTTTTGTATTATCACCGTGTCGCCGACGCGTATGTCGCGCTCGCGGATTATGTCGATGTTGTGAAGCGTTGCGCGCGAGACAGTCGAGCCCGCTATCCTTATCGGGGCGAGTATCGCGGTCGGCGTGAGCACGCCGGTCCTGCCGACGGCGGCGACGATGTCAAGCAGCTTTGTAGTCTGGCGTTCGGGCGGAAATTTATATGCGACCGCCCACTTCGGCGTCGTCGTGCCCTCTCCGAGCGTCTCGCGCAGCGAAAGCGAGTCGACCTTGATGACGACGCCGTCGATGTCGAATGAGAGCGACGCGCGCATCTCGCCTATCTTTTCGATGTGGGCGATTATTTCCTCGTCGGTACGCGCGAGCGTGCGGAGAGGAAGCACCTTGAATCCGAGCTCCTCCATGCGGGAGAGCGTCTCCGAATGAAGCTCGGGCGCTTTGTCCGCATACAGGCTGCCGCCCTGAAAGTTGAAAACGAATATGTCGAGTCCGCGCGACGCGGCGACTTTTGAATCGAGCTGGCGCAGCGAGCCTGCGGCGGCATTGCGCGGATTTGCCATCAGCGGCTTGCCGAGAGCCTCGCGCTCCTTGTTCTGGCGCTCAAACGATTCGCGCGGCATGTAGACCTCGCCGCGAGCGGTCAACGTCAGCGGTTCAGTCAGACGCAGCGGTATCGTCGGGACTGTGCGGAGATTCTCCGTAACGTCCTCGCCGACGACGCCGTTGCCGCGCGTCGCGCCCGTCACGAGCACGCCGTCGACGTACGAGAGCGACACGGACAGCCCGTCTATTTTCGGCTCGACGGAGAACACGGCGTCTGCGTCGACCTCGCGGACACGGGATGTGAACGCGGCAAGCTCGTCATACGAGAACGCATCCGTCAGCGAGCGCAGCGGGTAGACGTGCGTGACCTTTTCAAAGCCTTCGAGCACGGCTCCGCCGACGCGCTTTGTGGGGGACGTCGGCGAGTCGAGCTCGGGATGCTCCGCTTCGAGCTTTTGCAGCTCGGAAAACATCGCGTCGTACTCGAAGTCGCTGATTTCGGGGTCGTCGAGCACATAATACCGCCGCGCGTGATATTCGACGCGGCGGCGCAAATCTTCGATGTACTGTTTTATGTCGGTTTTATTATCCATGATAATATTTTACCCTGTATGTATATAAATATATCTGTGAAAAGTTTTGAAGAGGGGAGTGTGAGGGGGGAAAGGCAGATGCCGCTTTCGCGGCATCTGCTGCTTTTCCGTTTTGCGGAAAAGCCAATTTTATTCAAAAGTTTCCCTCCTCACATAAAAGCCTATAATTACAGCGGTTTGTTCGTCGGCTTCGGGATTACGTCGTGTGCGCCGCCCTCGACGATGCTGACGGAGGATACGAGCGTGAGCGTCGCTTTCTCCTGGAATTCGGGGATGGTGATCGCGCCGCAGCTGCACATCGTGGACTTTATCTTTGCGAGTGTGCGCTCGACGTTGTCGGCGAGTCCGCCCGCGTACGGGACGTATGAGTCGACGCCTTCCTCAAATGAGAGCGTCGCTTTGCCGCCGAGGTCGTAGCGCTGCCAGTTGCGGGCGCGGTTGCTGCCCTCGCCCCAGTATTCCTTCATGAGCGAGCCGTTGATGTTGACGATGTCGGACGGCGATTCGTCAAAGCGCGCAAAGTAGCGTCCGAGCATGACGAAGTCGGCGCCCATCGCGAGCGCGAGCGTGATGTGGTGATCGTGTACGATGCCGCCGTCGGAGCAGACGGGTATGTAAACGCCTGTCTTTTCAAAGTATTCGTCGCGCGCGCGGCATACCTCGATAACGGCGGTAGCCTGTCCGCGTCCGATGCCTTTGGTCTCGCGCGTGATGCATATGGAGCCGCCGCCGATGCCGACCTTTACGAAGTCGGCGCCGCATTCGGCGAGAAATTCAAATCCGTCTCTGTCGACGACGTTGCCCGCGCCGACCTTGACGGTGTCGCCGTACTTCTCGCGTATGAACGCGAGCGTGCGGCGCGTCCACTCCGTATAGCCCTCGGACGAGTCGATGCAGAGCACGTCGACGCCCGCGTCAACGAGCGCGGGAACGCGCTCGGCGTAGTCGCGCGTGTTGATGCCAGCGCCGACGAGATAGCGTTTTTTCTCGTCGAGCAGCTCGTTCGGGTTCCTCTTGTGGCTGTCATAGTCCTTGCGGAACACGAAGCAGACGAGGTGACCGTCGTCGCTCAGTATAGGCAGGGAATTGAGCTTATGCTCCCAGATTATGTCGTTGGCGGTCTTGAGCGACGTTCCCTCGGGCGCGGTGATGAGCTTATCGAGAGGCGTCATGAACGTTTCGACGCGCTCGGTCGGCTCCATGCGCGACACGCGGTAGTCACGTCCCGTGACGATGCCGAGCAGCTTGCCGTTCGCGGTGCCGTCGTCGGTGACGGCGGCGGTAGAGTGTCCCGTTTTCGCTTTGAGAGCGAGCACGTCGGAAAGCGTGCTGTCGGGACGCAGATTAGAGTCGCTTTCGACAAATCCCGCCTTGTGACCCTTGACGCGCGCGACCATTGCCGCCTCGGATCCGATAGTCTGGTTGCCGTAAATGAACGACATGCCGCCCTGCTGCGCGAGAGCTATGGCGAGCTTGTCGCCGGACACGGACTGCATGATGGCGGATACCATCGGGATGTTGAGGGACAGGGCGGGCTTCTCGCCGCGCTTATATTTGACGAGTGGCGTTTTGAGCGATACGTTGTCGGGTATGCAGTCCGCCGACGAATAGCCGGGGATGAGCAGGTACTCGTTGAATGTGCGTGAGGGTTCGTTGTAGTATTTTGCCATGATGCTCCTTTTGCCTTTCGGCGGTCCTTTGTGCGTCGTTTTTGCGACCCGTAAAATGTTATTCTTCCACACTTATATTATATCGCCGCATGCGCTTCAAGTCAACGGGTAAATTGAATAAAACATGAAAAAATCCGGACTTAAAATGACGCTGCCCGTAAAGCAGTATTAATAGACCGTCGGCTTTTTCACCGGGGAGCCGGTGTGTCGACGGTCTTTGTTCGGTGTTCGGTTGTGTCGGTTCGACAAACAGGAAAATGGTCAATTTTCCACAAACACCATGTCTCCTTCGTGGCATATATCAATAAAACATTCATGGTGTCCACGGCTTGATGAGAGATACCCGTTGAATATCGTTGTGTTATATCCATAAGTTTCTTCCATCACAGAAAAGCCGAACGGGGCGTCCTTTGAGATAAAATCCCTCAAAAACATTTTTTCGCCCGTAAAGGTGCTTTCATTTCCTGTTACTCCCAGAAGATAAATAAAGCTGTGGTTCCACCGAACATTATGGAACTCCACATACCCATCTACCTGCGAAAACGGTGGAGTAGTCTTGACCATGCCTGATTGTGTTCTCATCACAATATCGTTCCCGTTTACTTCAAAAGCGATTACATTCATGTCATGTAAGCTGTATGCGGGATTGATATTTTCACTAATCGTTCTTTTCATTTCAGTTTAACTCCTTTTTTAACTGCCGTTATGAAAAATCCGCCTTGTTCTTCAAAACATAAGCGTAGATCAGAGAGTTCAGATCTTCTTCATACCGATAAAATGCCGTATCACATTCGTCAAGAACATTGTCGATCTCATCACTTTTCAATTTGGCAAGCAGTTCTCTGCGTTCTTCCGCATCGGAGGAAAGCTCCGCTCCGAATGCATCGAGCGCCGTGCGGCATATTTCCGCTAATTTTACGGCGCCGACTTCCCGAAATGCATTTTCAAGTTCGCCGGCAAAATTTCCGCTTGAATTATAAAAATACTGGGCAAAGCCGCCGTTGTTTACTTCTATTTCACAAGTCAGTGCGATCAAGAAGATCCTTTCGGGATCGCTTAACGCGTCCATATTACCGTCATATCCGCATTTTTGTTCCACATGATCCGATAAGGCGGGAATAAAATCGTTTACGTCATCTGTTTTCAGAATTTCGTCTATCGACATTTCCGTATCCTCCTTACAGTCCGAGTATCGCCTTTGCGAATGCGAAGTAAACGAGCAGTGAGACGGCGTCGACGATCGTGGTGATGAACGGACTCGCCATGACGGCAGGGTCAAAGCCGAGCTTTTTGGCGATGAGCGGCAATGTGCAGCCTATTATTTTCGCGCACATGACGGTGACGAACAGCGTCATGCATACGACGGCGGCGACGAGCAGCGAGACCTCGCTGTGAAGTATAAGATTGTCCACGAGCTGTATCTTAACGAACGTCGCCGCGGCGAGGCACGCGCCGCACATCGCCGAAATACGCAGCTCCTTCCACATGACGGCGGGGATATCGGCAAACGATATTTCCGAAAGCGATATGCCGCGTATGACCGTGACCGACGACTGCGAGCCCGAGTTTCCGCCCGTGTCCATGAGCATCGGTATGAACGCCGTCAGCGCGACCTGCGCCGCGAGCGCTTCCTCGAACGACGAGATTATCATGCCCGTGAACGTCGCCGAGATCATGAGCAGTAAAAGCCACGGTATACGGCTCTTCCATATCGAGAACAAGGACTGCTTTAAGTACGGCTTGTCCGTCGGCGTTATAGCCGCCATTATCTCGATGTCCTCGCTGTACTCGTCGACGATGACGTCGACGGCGTCGTCGATCGTGACGATTCCTATCATGCGGTCCTCGAGGTCGACGACGGGCAGCGCCAGAAAGTCGTATTTGCGGAGCAGCTCCGCCGCGTATTCCTTGTCGTCGAGCGTTTTTACCGATATGACGTTTTCGTTCATGATATCGCCTATCTCGGCGTTCGTGTCGGAGAGAAGGAGCGTCAGCGCCGATACGACGCCGACGAGCTTGCGCGTGCGGTCGGTGACGTAGCATGTGTAGACTGTCTCCTTGTCGATGCCGGTCGCGCGTATGACGTCGAACGACTGCGACACCGTCATGTCGGGGTAGAGGCGGATATACTCCGTTGTCAGTATGCTGCCCGCGCTGTCGTGCGGGTATTTGAGCAGCGCGTTTATCTCGCGCCGCGTGTCGGTCGAGGCGCGCGACAGTATGCGCTGCGCGACGTTGGCGGGCATTTCGTCGATGACGTCGACGGCGTCGTCGAGGTACATGTCCTCGATGAGAGCCGACAGCTCGCGGTCGGAAAACGCCTCGATGAGCGATTCCTTGTTGTCCTGTCCCATGAGGACGAACGTGTCGGCGGCGAGCTCCTTCGGCAGTATGCGGAAGAGCAGAAGCAGGCTGTCTGCGTCGACGTCGATCTCCTCGAACAACTCCGCTATGTCGGCGGGCATCATGTCGTGGAACATGTTGTGCAGCACGCCGATCTTCTTTTCCTTCAAAAGCTCGGTCACATTTTCGGAAAGTTCAGACATTTTGTTTTTTTGCGCGGAAAAAGACCGTGCATCCTCCTTTTCTTAGATTCCCCGAAAGGGGCGTGAGAATGTGCGGTCCCGGTAAATATAAAGCGGCGCGAAAGACTGCCGCTTGTTTAATAAAGCGGCAACGTATGCGCGGCGTGTATTTTGCCGTGACCGAATCGTCGACTGTTACCGTCTGATTCCATACGTTACCTCCGTTTTTGGCGTTATCTTATTCGGGAAAGATGACAGGCGGGAGCGCGGGCGTCGGTCTGACGCTGCGCTTGAGCATATCGCGGCGGAATTTGCGGCAGTGTGCGGTGGCGTGTACGAGCCCGTGCTTTTTGCACAGGACCTCGTCACCGGTAAATATTAAAACGCCGTGCTCGCAGTTGGCGCATATATTGTCGCCGTCTCCGTCGTTTTTCTTCATCTGTGACGCCCCCCGAATTTGATTTACTCACATATTATAATCCATCACGCGCCTTTTTTCAACCCCCGCCGCGAATTTTTATTTGATTTGATAAATATGACGGCGAAAACGGTCAAAGCGACGGCGGCAGAGACGCATAAAGCTGTTTGCGATGCCGTAAGCGGCGCGCCGTTTGCGTAGATATAGGCGGACAGCGCGGTGACGGCGCCGACGGCGAGCTTGCCGCAGATATGAGGCAGCAGCGGCACGCCGCCTGCGACGGAGGCGTTTTGAAATATGACGGACAGCCCCGAGAAGCCGACGGCAAATCCCGCGAATGCGGCGGCGGACGCGTATGATATCATGCCGTCGCGCATAAGCGACGACGCGGTCGAGGATGCGGTCGAAAATTCGAATATGCTGCCGACGGCGGCGCGCAGATACGGCGATGGAGAGACGGCGTACAGTGCGTCCGATGCGACGGCGGCGCAGAGCGAAAAGAAAGTCACGGAGCCGCACACGTTGAGCATAACGCGCGACGCGTCAGTCACGGATGCGGTGACGGCGGAGAAGAGCGGCTTGTCGGTGTGCGACGTCGGCGCGGACGGCGCGTCGCGCGTATCGGTGCCGCATGTGTGCATCACGACGATGCCGAGCAGTATAGAGGCTATTGCCTGTGACGTCCATATGACGAGTCCGAGTTCGGTCGAGCCGAAAAATCCGCGTCCGACGGCGAACACGGGAAAAGTCGGGGATGCGCAGCAGACGAACGAGAGCAGTCGCGACGCTTCACGTGTCGATACGGTGCCGGCGCGGTGCTGTGCGCCGACGACGAGCGCGCCGAGGGGAAAGCCGAAGATTAGTCCGAGCAGGAGCGCGGACGCGCCGTGTCCCGTGCCGAAGATGCGGGAAAATACGGGAGATGTCAGTCTGTCGACCATATCCGCGCCGCCGACGGCGACGAACAGCGACGACATGACCGAGTACGGGAACACGGACGGGATAACGCTCTTAAAGCATATCGTAAGCGCGCGCGTCACGGCGTCGCCGACAGTGTCGGGCATTAAAAGAAAGAATACGGAAACGGCTACAGCCGTTATAGCGACTGCGGCGCGCGTCTGTTTTTTCATAATCGTACAAAGCCTCACATATGATTCTACTGATAATTTATATGAGGTACGGGAGCGCGATTATACTATGAGAAAGTCAAGGTTGAAGGACGCGATAGCGTCGTTTGCGGGCGACTTGTTCGAGGCGCCGAGCGACGATTTTTCGTCGGGCTGGAGCGTCACGGTGACGGACGGCGCGGAGGCGTACGTGAGGGGGTGTCTCGGCATACTGTCGTACGGTGAAGATGAAATTGCCATTGACGCGGGCGATGTGCTGATACGCGTCGGCGGATCGGGGCTCGATATAGTCAGGTATGCGGAGCGTGAGATCGTCGTGCGCGGACGCGTTGCGTCGTTTTCGGCGGAGGCGGCGGGATGCTGAAGCGGCTGTTTTTATATTTTATCGGCTGCGTTGTGGTCTTTGTCGACGACGAAAGTATCGCGGGCGCGACAAAGACGGCGTTTTCGCTCGGCCTGCCAGTCATACTCGGCAGACGGAAAAAGCGCGGGCGCAGGCTGATCTTGCGGTATGCGGACTATGACGCGTTCGCGGACGCGTGCCGTGAAAATGGAGTTGCGTTTACGCTCGTGAAGCGGTCGGGGCTGCCGGAGCTGCGCCGACGCTACGGGCGCAGGCTCGGTCTTTTCATCGGCGGCGCGATCTTTATTGCGGCGATATTCATCGCCGACGATTTCGTGTGGCGGATAGACGTGTCGGGCAACGAGGCAGTGTCGGACGAGACGATAATAAACGAGCTCGACGCGCTCGGGTTCCGTCTCGGCACGCGCCACAAGAATGTCGACTACGACGTTTTGCACAACCGATTCCTCTTGGCGTCGCCGGACATATCGTGGATAGCGGTCAATATGAAGGGGAGCGTCGCGCGCGTCGAGGTGCGCGAATACATAAAGGGCGGCGGCGAGCGCGACGAATCGCCCGCGAATATCGTCGCCGACGAGGGCGGCGTTATAACGCAGGTGTCGGATTTTGCCGGTTCCGCGCAGGTGAAGATCGGCGACGAGGTGGAGAGAGGGCAGCTTCTCATATCCGGCATCGTAGACTATGAGGATGCGCCAACCGAGATAGTTCGCGCAAGGGGCGAGGTATATGCGGAGGTATGGCGCGATATTGTGGTTCGGGTGCCGCTCGTATGTGTCGAAAAGATGAAAACCGACGATAATTTCTCCGATTTTGCCATAAAAATTTTCTCAAAAACGATATTTTTTGGCTCAAAGGGTAGAATTGACACCGACTTTTATGATACAATAACAGTGAAGCATGAGATAGTGCTGCCCGGAACCGTCATTTTGCCCATAACAGTCATTGAGAATAAACATGAGCGGTACGAGGATGTGACGGTCACGCGCACGCCGGACGAGGCGGCGGTCGAGGCGTACCGTCAGTTCAAGCTCGCGTTTATCGAAGCGTGCCGCGACGTGACGCTGCTCGAATACGATATGACGGACGGCATGAACGAGACGGGCGACGCGTATGAGATAGTGTGCCGTGTGCGAGTGATAAAAAATATCGCAAGGACGGCGCCGTTCGACGCGGGGTAACGGGAGTTTGCACATCGGAAAATAAACAAAGGAAAGGACAGCGGTGAAAGTATGGCTGAGAGGATCATAAAAACGAGGTCGAGCGAGATAACGAGCCGCCTGTTCGGCGCGTTCGACGCCAATGCGCGGCGCATTGAGGAGACGTTCGGCGTCAAGCTCTATAATAGGCAGAGCGGAGACTCCGACGGCGACAATATTATCCTGTCCGGCGACGAAGACGCGGTGGCAAAAGCTGCCGAGGCTGTCGAATACTTAAAGGGAATGGCGGAATATAACGAATCGCTCGCGGAGCAGACAGTCGATTACGTTATCGGCATGGCGGCGGACGGGCGGGCGTCGGAGCTCGAGGCGCTCGACGACTGCGTATGCGTCACGAACAAGGGCAAGCCCATCAAGGCAAAGACGGTCGGTCAGAAAAAATACGTCGAGGCTATACGCAAAAATACGGTCACGCTCGGCGTCGGTCCCGCCGGTACGGGCAAGACGTTCCTTGCAGTCGCTATGTCGGTGAAGGCGCTGCGCGACCGCGACGTCGAGCGCATAATCCTGACGCGTCCCGCTGTCGAGGCTGGTGAAAAGCTCGGCTTTCTGCCGGGGGACCTGCAAAACAAGATAGACCCGTATCTGCGTCCGCTTCACGACGCGCTTTATGAGATGCTCGGCGCCGAGAATTATACGCGTCATGTCGAGCGTCAGACTATCGAGATAGCGCCGCTCGCGTATATGCGCGGTCGGACGCTCGACGACAGCTTCATCATTCTCGATGAGGCGCAGAACACGACGCCCGAGCAGATGAAGATGTTTTTGACGCGAATAGGCTTCAACTCGAAGGTAGTCGTGACGGGAGATCTGACGCAGACGGATTTGCCCACGGGGAAGCGGAGCGGTCTTGCCGAGGCGGTGAAGATACTCGAGGGCATCGACGACATAGCGATACACCGCTTCACGGAGCGCGACGTCGTGCGTCACAAGTTAGTGCAGAAGATAATACTTGCGTACGACAAATATGACCGCGAGCGCAAGGCGAGGGACGCGGAGTCGCGCACGCGGTACAGGATGAGATAAATTGGCAGCGGAGTGTACGCAGTTGTTGCGGTTTGATGAAGTACGGTAAAAATTATTCACATGAATTTGTGAAAAATACTTGACAAATCACAGAAATTGTGGTATAATATAGGTATCATAAAAGTGAAGGACGAAACATGAGATTCAAAATAGAGTTCAAACGTAAGCCGAGTCTGCGCGTTTTAATTGAGGACGAGCAGGAGCGGAAATATGTAACGATAAAGCAGCAGAAGCTGATACGACACGCGATACTCGAAACACTGTCGCTCGAGGGATTCGACCGCGACGCCGAGGTATCGGTCACGCTGACGGACAATGACACGATACGCGAAATAAACAGCGAGTACCGCAGTATCGACGCGGCGACGGACGTTTTGTCGTTCCCGCAGTATGAGAGCGCCGACGATTACCCGCCGCGCGGCTTCGTTCCGCTCGGGGATATAGTCGTATCTGTGGAGAGGGCGCAGGATCAGGCGCTTTTGTACGGTCACAGCTTTGAGCGCGAACTTGCGTTCCTTGTGGCGCATTCGACGCTGCATCTGCTCGGTTACGATCATGTAAATGACGTTGATGGCGAGAGGATAATGCGCGAGAAGCAGCGAGAGGTCATGGACAGGCTCGGTCTGTCGGTGACAGAAACAGAAAAGGAAAAAGAAACAGACGGGACATCGGCGGAGGACAAATGAAAAGGACCGCATTTATATCGATAGTAGGGCGTCCGAACGTGGGCAAGTCGACGCTTCTCAACGCTATGCTCGGCGAGAAGGTCGCGATAGTGTCGTCGAAGCCGCAGACGACGCGCAACCGTATCACGGGTATTCTGACGCGCGGCGACGATCAGTTCGTGTTCCTCGACACGCCCGGTCTTCATAAGCCGCGCACGAAGCTCGGAGACTACATGGTAAAGAGCGCGGAGCAGTCGATAGGCGACTGCGACGCGGTCATACTTATCGCCGACGCGGAGCATCCCGCCGGGAACATCGAGACGTCGGTCATCGAGCGTCTCCGGGCGGGGAAGATACCGGCGATACTCGTACTTAACAAGACCGACCTTTCGGGAGCGGAGACGCTGGCGAAGACGATAATGTCTTATGCGGAGCTGTATGATTTCGCGGCGGTCGTGCCGACGTGCGCGCTTAAGGGCAAGGGCGTCGGGGACGTCGTTGACGAGGCGTCGAAGTTCCTCAAGGAGGAGGACTGGTATTTCCCGGGCGACGAGGTGACGGATCAGTCGGAGCGTCTATATGCGGCGGAGGTGATCCGCGAGAAGATGCTGCGGCTCCTGTCGCGGGAGATACCGCACGGTACCGTTGTCACTATCGAGGAGTGGCACGACGAGGACACGCTGATAAAGATAAGAGCTGAGATATACTGCGAAAAGCCGTCGCACAAGGCGATAATCATCGGCAAAAACGGCGAGATGTTAAAACGCATCGGGACGTATGCGCGCGAGGATCTCGAATCGTTCTTCGGGACGAAGTTATTCCTCGACTTGTGGGTGAAGGTCAAGGAAGGCTGGCGCGACAGAGGCGGTTATCTGCGAGACTTCGGTTACGACATTAAGTCGCTGAAATAAGCGCTCCCGAAAAATGGAGAGGGAAAAAGTCACGGGAGTCGTGATACGGGAAAGACCCGCCGGTGACAACGATAAGCTTTTGACGCTTCTGACCGCCGAGCACGGAAAGATGATAGTTACGGGCAAGGGCGTGCGGTCGCTGAAAAACAAGAATATGGCGTCGACGCAGATGTTCTGTTTTTCGTCGTTCGTCATAACGAAGAACCGCGGCGGGTTTTATCACATATACGAGTCCGACCTGCTCGAATCGTTCTTCGGGCTGCGGCGCGACCTTGTGCCGCTGTCGCTGGCGACGTATGTGTGCGATGTCGTCGACCATTGCAGCGTCGAGGACAGCGGCGACGTGCCGCTTCTGCGGCTACTCTTAAATACGCTTTATGCGATATCGAGCGCGAAAAAGCCGTATGTGCAGATAAAGGGCGCGTTTGAGATGCGGTGTGCGTCGGTGTGCGGGCTCGCGCCCGATCTTGACGGGTGCTCGGTGTGCGGTATAGGTGATGCACCGATGTATTATCTCGACGTTCTCGGCGGCGTCGCGGTATGCGCGGACTGCATGTCGAATCGGAAGCTCGACGACGCGGTCGAGCGTGAGATGAGCGGCGAGTGGACGCGTCCGCTCGTGCAGCTCTCGCCGGAGCTTCTTTTGATACTGCGTCATCTCGTCGAATGCGACATTTCGCGGCTGTTGGCGTTCGCGCTGCCGGAGCAGCTCGAGCACGATTATCAGACGGCTTGCGAGCGGTATCTCTTGCATCATCTCGGCCGCGGGTTCGATACGCTCGATTTCTACAAGCAGATCACAAAAATGTAAATAAAGGGATATGAACGGAAACGACAAATCACTTAAAACACTTGAATTTGATAAGATAACGACGCTTCTTGCCGACTGCGCCGTGACGGACGGCGCTCGTGAGATGGCGAACGCGCTTCTGCCGTCCGACGACCCGGTAGTGGTGCTGCGCCGTCAAAGGCGCACGACGGACGCGAAAGCGCTGCTCGGCAAAAAGGGGATGCCGCCGTTCGGCGGCGTCACCGACATCGGCGACACGGTCGAGAGGGCGCTCAAGGGCGCGGTTTTGACGGCGCGCGAGCTTCTTTCTTGTGCGAATGTGCTGCGCACGTCGCGCAGGCTCGGGCGGTATCTGCACGAGGGTCACGACGGCAACGAAAAGGAGCGCGCGGAGTCGACGGTGGACGAGATATTCGACCGTCTCATCGCCGACAGAGGGCTCGAGGACGCGATATCGCGCGCGATAATATCGGAGGATATGATCGCCGACGAGGCGAGCTCGGAGCTTGCGGACATAAGGCG
The DNA here is from genome assembly GCA_947624945.1 of uncultured Clostridia bacterium. Lineage (GTDB taxonomy): Bacteria > Bacillota > Clostridia > Oscillospirales > CAG-272 > DTU064. Next base: position 18,905 of record CANQMJ010000012.1, read on the forward strand.
CAAGATGCGCGCGGCGAATTCACGCGTGCGCGATATCCTTCAAAAGTATATAACGGGCGGCACGTACAGCCGCATACTTCAGGAAAACATAGTCACGCAGCGCGGCGGGCGGTTCGTCATACCCGTCAAGGCGGAGTATAAAAACGAGATAAGCGGACTTATTCACGACACGTCAGCGTCGGGTGCGACGGTCTTTGTCGAGCCGCTCGCGGTAGTTGAGGCGAACAATGAGCTGCGCATACTCGAGGGGCGCGAGCAGCGCGAGATCGAGCGCATTCTCGCCGAGCTGTCGGCGAGCGTCGCGTCTGCGGCGAGCACGCTTCTGCTCGATTACAGGAATATTACGGAGCTTGCGTTTATATTTGCGTGCGCGGAGCTGTCGTTCCGCATGGACGGCGTCGAGCCTAAGATAAACGCCGAGGGCAGGCGCGAGGTGTCGCTCATTAAGGCGCGTCACCCGCTGCTCGACAAAAAGACGTGCGTGCCGGTCACGATCGCGGTCGGCGGCGATTATGATACGCTTATAATCACGGGTCCCAACACGGGCGGCAAAACGGTCGCGCTGAAAACGCTCGGACTTTTATGTCTTATGGCGCAGGCGGGACTTCACATTCCGGCGGGCGGGACGTCGGTCGTGTCGGTATTCGACGATATCCTCGCAGATATAGGAGACGAGCAGAGTATCGAGATGTCGCTGTCGACGTTCTCGTCGAGCATGTCGAATATAATCGGCATACTGTCGCGGGCGAACGACCGCTCGCTCGTGCTGCTCGATGAGCTGTGCTCGGGTACCGACCCCGTCGAGGGTGCGGCGCTCGCGACGGCGATAATCGAGCATGTGCGCGGGTGCGGTGCGCTTTGCGCGGCGACGACGCATTATGCGGAGTTGAAAGCGTATGCGCTCAACACGGACGGCGTGTGCAACGCCGCGTGCGAATTCGACGTTGCGACGCTGCGTCCGACGTATAAGCTGATAATCGGCGCGCCGGGCAAGTCGAACGCGTTTGCGATATCGACGCGGCTCGGTTTGCAGAAGTCGATCGTTGACAGGGCGGGCGAGCTTATAAGCGGCGTTGACAAGAGCTTCGAGGACGTTATTGAAAGGCTCGAGGCGGCGCGCGTCGAGATGGAGCGCGAACGCGCAAGGCAGGAGGAGCTTCGCGTCGAGTACGAGCGGTTCAAAGCGTCGGCGGAGGCGAAGCTGAACGCGCAGATGTCGGGTGCGAAGGCTGAGGAGGAGCGTGCGGAAAAGCGTGCGCAGGAGATATTGGCGAGCGCGCGAGCGTCGAGTGAATTCGTCATGGCGCAGCTCGAGCGTGTGAAAAAGGAGCGCGATTCGGAAAATCTCGGTCGCGCGATGTCGGAGGCGAAGCGCGCTATACGCGATCATCTGCGCGGCGCGGAGTCGACGCTCGAAAAGCCCGCGGAGGATGAAGAAGAATACGTGCCGCCGCGCGAGTTCAAAGTCGGCGACGACGTTATAATATCGGGCGCGGGCATACGCGGCATAATCACCGAGGGACCCGACAAATCGGGGAACGTAACGGTGAAGTCGAACGGGATCACGACGCGCACGAAGACGTCGCGGTTGCGGTTCGCGCCCGACGACGGCACTGTGACGGCGGGAGGCAAGACGGTTTCGTCGACGGTGCGCGTGAAGTCGGCGGGAGCGTTTTCGCCGGAACTCGACATACGCGGTTTCACGACTGACGACGGGCTGTTTGCCGCAGATAAATATATCGACGAGGCGCAGGTCGCGGGCATTCGATCGATACGCATAATACACGGCAAGGGTACGGGCGCGCTTCGCGGCGCACTTCACCGCTTCCTCAAGTCAGACCCGCGCGTGTCGTCGTTCAGGCTCGGCGCTTACGGCGAGGGCGACGCAGGCGTGACAGTCATCGAGTTGAAATAAGTCAAACAAAATAAAGGAGAATATAAAAATGATCGACAAGCTATGCCTCGGCGCGCAGCTATACACGGTGCGCGCGAAAACGAAGACGAAGGAAGATTTCCTCGCGACGGTCAAGTCGCTGTCGGAGATCGGGTACCGCTATATGCAGGTATCGGGCGTCGGTCCCGACGTCACGCCGGAGGTTATAAAAACGGCGGTCGACGAGTACGGCGTCAAGTGCATTCTGACGCATACGAATCTGCGCCGCATCATCGAGGACACGGACGGCGTTATCGCGGATCATGACGTTTACGGCTGCGACGCTATCGGCATCGGCGGCATCGCCGGCATGTACCCGCACACGGCGGACGGTTACGCGAAGTTCGCGCTCGATATTGCCGAGGCTGTCGAGAAGATAAAGGCGGCGGGGAAGGTGTTCCTCTATCACAATCACCGCTTCGAGTTCGAGCACTACGGCGACAGGACGGGGCTCGACATTCTCATGTCGATCACGGACCCGGAGGGTGTGAAGTTCACGTTCGACACGTATTGGGCGCAGGTCGCGGGCGTCGACCCCGCAGATTTCATACGTAAGCACGGAGATCGGATATTCTGCACGCATCTCAAGGATATGACGGTCAAGGACGACAAGCTCGTGATGACGGAGTGTCTGACGGGCAATCTCAACTTTGACGCGATTGTGGACGCGTGCATGAGCTCGGATATAAAGTGGCACATGATCGAGCAGGACGACGTTTATATCGACCTTTTCGACAGCATGCGCATAAGCCACGACAATTTGAAGGCGAAGTATCCGCAGTTCCGCGACGAGTAAAGGGGGCGTACATATATGGCAAAATTCAGGCTTTCCGCGTTTGCGGACGAGTATTCGCCGCTGCTCGACCGGCAGCTCGCGGGGCTGGCAGCGTTCGGTATTGATAAGATAGAGCTGCGCGGCGTCGACGGCAGAAACGTGTCGGAGCTGACGGCGTCGGAGGCGCGCGAGGTGAAGCGCAGGCTCGACGGTGCGGGCATCACGCTTTCGGCGGTCGGCTCGCCGCTCGGTAAAATAGACGTCGGCGGCGATATAGGCGCGCATGTGGAGCTTACGCGCCGCGTGTGCGAGACCGCGAACATGCTCGGTTGCGGCAGGGTGCGCGGATTCTCGTTCTACGGTACGCAGAATAAGCGCGAAGCGGTGATCGATGCGCTCGGGAAAATGATCGACGCTTGCTGCGGTGCGGGCGTGCTGTATTGTCACGAAAATGAGAAGGGCATATACGGCGACACGCCGGCGAGGTGTCTTGACCTGAAAGAGACGTTCGGCGACAAAATAGGCGTCGTGTTCGATCACGCGAATTATATTCAGTGCGGTGTTAAGCCGTATGAGGATGCGCTGCCGATGCTGATCGATCATATAGATTATCTGCACATCAAGGACGCGGACGCGGACGGAACGGTCGTGCCTGCGGGAGAGGGCGTCGGCCGCATCGCTGAGACGCTCGCCGATGTCGATGCAAAGTATGACGGCGAGGTCATACTGACGCTCGAACCGCATCTGCACGTTTTCGCGGGGCTCGACGCGCTCGAACACGGTGAAAAGTCGAAGCTGCGCGGCACGTATGCAACGAGCGAGGAAGCGTTCGCGGCGGCGGTCGGCGCTTTGCGCACGATACTCGATGGTATACGCAGATGAAAGATATGCGCGTGCTCGCGATGGATTACGGCGCGTCGTCGGGACGCGGCATCGTCGGCATTTACGACGGCGAGCGTCTTTGCACGGAGGAGGTCCATCGCTTTGACAATAAGCCCGTTACGATGGCGGGGCGGCTGTTGTGGGACCTGCCGTCGCTGTACGGGAGCATAGCGCCCGCGCTGTCGGAGGCTAAGGCGCGGTTCGGCGGTGTGTCGTCGGTAGGCATCGACACATGGGGCGTCGATTACGGATATATCGACAAAAACGGGCATCTTCTGTCGCTGTCCGTCCATTACCGCGACAGCCGCACGGATAGCGTGCGCGATGAATTTTTCCGCGTGATACCGTGGGACGAGCTCTACTCGGTCACGGGCATTCAGGATCTTGCGTTCAACACGATATATCAGCTTTGGTGCGACGTGAAAAACGACAGTCATGTCGTCGGTGCTGCGGAGCGCATGATGTTCATACCCGATCTTTTCAATTATTTCCTGTCGGGAGAGATGCGCACCGAGTATACGATAGCGTCGACGGGTGCGATACTTGACGCGAAAACGAGAGGACTCGCGGGTGATCTTTTATCGCGTATCGGGTTTGAAGGCTCGATGCTGCCGCCGCTGACGGAGCCGTCGACGGTGATAGGGAAGCTGCGCGGAGATGTGCGCGACGCTGCCGGAGGCGACGTCGACGTCGTGGCGACGGCGTCGCACGATACGGCGTCCGCGGTGCTCGCGGTGCCTGCGTCGGGTGTTGATTTCGTCTACATAAGCTGCGGCACATGGAGCCTGCTCGGGACGGAGCTTTCGTCGCCGCTGATAAACGACCGTTCGCGCGAGCTGTCGTTCACGAACGAGGGCGGAGCAGGCGGAACGATAAGGTTTCTCAAAAATATATCGGGTCTGTGGCTCAAGCAGGAGTCACGCCGTCAGTATGCGCGCGAGGGCGTGCGGTACACGCACGACGAGCTGTCGGACGCCGCCGCGTCGTCGATGTCGTGCAGGTACATAATCGACCCCGACGACGACGCGTTCACGCCGCCCGGCAACATGGTGACGCGCATCGCGGACTATTGCGAGCGGACGGGGCAGGGACGTCCCGAATCGGTCGGCGAAGTCATGCGGTGCATATTCGATTCGTTGACGATGCGGTACCGCTGGGGAGTAGAAAAGATACGCGAGCTGACGGGTCGTCAAGCGTCGGAGATACACATTGTCGGCGGAGGAGTGAAGGAGTCGGTGCTTTGTCAGATGACGGCGGACAAGTGCGGTATCCCCGTTGTTGCGGGTCCTGCGGAGGCGACGTCTATCGGCAATATCTGCTCGCAGCTTATAGCGAGGGGGGAACTGTCGGGGATATCCGAGGCGCGCGAGCTCGTGCGCCGTTCGTGTGAGCCGACGGTATACGAGCCGAACGTCGGCCGTCCAGACGCGGAGCTTGAAGACAGAGTTTATAATGAAGTTTTTTTGAAGCTCATAGAAAAATAAATAAAAAGGAGAGATTTATGGACTACAAGGGAGCGGTTGAATATTACGCGCAGTACGGCGTCGACGTTGAGGCGGCGATAGCGCGCACAGCGTCAATACCGGTGTCGATGCACTGCTGGCAGGGCGACGACGTGCGCGGATTTGAAAATCCCGACGGCGAGCTGACGGGCGGCATTCAGACGACGGGCAATTATCCCGGTCGGGCTAAGACGATAGGTCAGCTAAGAGCTGATTTTGACAAGGCTGCGAGTCTGATACCGGGCAAAAAGCGCATCAATCTGCACGCCATCTACCTTGACGCCGACGGCGAAAAGGTCGGAAGATGCGATATCGAGCCGAAGCATTTCGATTCGTGGATATCGTGGGCGAGAGAGCGCGGACTCGGCATCGACTTCAATCCGACGTGCTTTTCGCATCCGATGAGCGAGTCGGGGCTGACGCTGTCGTCGCCGGATAAGGCTGTGCGCGATTTCTGGATAGAGCACTGCAAGCGCTCGCGCAATATCGCGGAGCATATCGGAAAAGAGCTCGGCGAGACTGTCGTCACGAACTATTGGGTGCCGGACGGTATGAAGGATACGCCCGCGGACAGGCTTGCCATGCGCGAGCATCTGCGCGATTCGCTCGACGAGATATTCGCGCGCCCGGTAGACAAAATGTACAACAAGGACGCCGTCGAGGGCAAGGTATTCGGAATAGGCGCCGAGTCGTTCACGACGGGCAGCAATGACTTTTATCTCGCGTATGCGATAAGCAGGGGCGTTTTGTGGACGCTCGACGCCGGTCACTTCCATCCGACGGAGTTCATTTCGGATAAGATAAGTACGGCGCTTGCGTTCATGCCGGAGATACTGCTCCACGTGTCGCGCCCGGTCCGCTGGGATTCCGACCACGTCGTAACGTACGATGACGAGCTTCGCGCCATCGCATGCGAGATACTGCGCGCGAATGCGGACGGGAGAGTACACATCGGGCTCGACTTCTTTGACGCGTCGATAAACCGTGTCGCGGCGTGGGTCATCGGCACGCGCAATATGCAGAAGGCGCTTTTGTACGCGGCGCTCGAGCCGTCCGCGATGCTTGCGGAATATGAGCGTGACGGCGACTACACGTCGCGTCTCGCGCTGATGGAGGAGATCAAGACGTTCCCGTTCGCGGAGGTATGGGCGCACTACTGCGAGATGCAGGGCGTGCCGTCTGACGGCAAATGGCTCGACGAGGTGCGCGAGTATGAAAAAAAGATACTCACCGAAAGATAAGGGGGTAAGATAATGAAAAACAGACGTTTTCTGACTCTTGTGTCGGTCTTGCTGCTTCTGTCGTTCGTGCTCGGGCTCGTCTCGTGCACAAAGACGGACGGCGAAAAGTCGGACGGCACGGGAACGAGCGCAGGGACTGCTGCCGGTACATCGTCCGATACTGCCGAAGTCACAGTCGGCGACACGTCGGCGGGTACGCCGTCGTATACGATACCCGAATATGAGCCGCTCAAATATTCGGGACGCAAGATCAGGACGAAGCGCGTGTCGGTGCATGACCCGAGCGTCGTATATGACAGTACGAACGGGAAATATTATTTGTTCGGTTCACATAAGGCGTGGGCGGTGAGCGACGACCTTGCGAGCTGGAACACGTTTTCGATGCCGTCGCTCGAAAAGCGAAACGTTCGGGTGTTCAAGGACAGCATAGCGTGGTCGAAGCACGGAAATTCAAACTATGACGTAGAGGGCAACATGTGGGCGCCCGACGTTATCTACAACGAGGCGATGGGCAAGTGGTGCATGTACATGTCCATCAACGGCGACAACTACTATTCCTCGATAGTACTTTTGACGTCGGACACTATCGACGGCGAATACGAGTACGTCGGTCCGATAGTGTATTCGGGATTCATTGACAACGAGCAGCTCGCCGAGACGAATTTCACAGAGGTGACGGGCGACACCGACATCAAGCGCTACCATATAGGCAAGAGCTGGAATGCGTCGTACGGTCCGAACGCCATCGACCCGTGCGTACTCTATGATAAAGACGGTCAGCTTTGGATGTCGTACGGCTCGTGGTTCGGCGGCATATTTCTGCTCAAGCTCGACAACAACACCGGTTTACGTGACTTGACGCAGAAATACGAGACTAAGACCGGCGTGTCGGACAAGTATTTCGGCTTAAGGATATCGGGCGGTTACGGCGGTACGGGTGAAGGCTCGTATATCGTATGGGACCCGGTCGCGGGATATTATTACCTCTATATGTCATATTGCGGACTTGACGCGACAGACGATTTCTCGGGTTACCATATCAGACTGTTCCGTTCGGAGAATATTGAGGGTCCGTACGTCGACTCGATGGGCAACGGCGCGATAGTCAAAAAAGAGGGAGATTCTCAGTCGCAGAAGGGGATCAAGCTGTTCGGCAACTACTCGTTCTCCTCGCTTAAAGGAAACGGCGAGAACAGTGAGAACGGCTACATGTCGGGCGGTCACAACTCCGCGTTCATAGACTCCGACGGTCAGCATTATCTCGTATATCATACGCGCTTCAACGTCGGTCAGGAATGGCACGAGGTCAGGGTTCATCAGCAGTTCATGAACGAGGACGGGTGGCCGGTCACGGCGGTCTACGAGTTTCAGGGCAGCGTCATATCCGAGAGCGGTTATTCGACAGAGGAGATCGCGGGCGATTACGAGTATGTCGACCACGGCATCGACGCGACGACGCGTAAGACGGGCATGCTTCCGATACGGAATCTCACGCTCAACGCAGACGGCACGATAACGGGCGATGCCGAGGGCACGTGGGATCAGCATACGGGAAGTGACGGCAAGGGCTACTATGTGACGATGAAGATAGGAAGCTCCGAATATAAGGGCGTATTCTTCAAGCAGTACGACGAGTCGAAGCAGCATAATGAGGTCATGACGTTCACGCTTATCGGCAATAACGATCATTCGATATGGGGCAGCAAGGTCGGATAAGACGTAAGGCACATACATATAATGATTCGGGCATGGCGGTGAGGTTTCACCGCCATGCCCGAGGCTTTTTGTTGATGATATTATGTTAAGCCTGCGTCTTTACTGCGTCCGCGGATCGCGGCGAGCACGATATACACGATGAAGTATACGATGACGGCGTCGACGGCGATCTCGCCGTAGGAAGTGAGGATCGATTTTATCTGCTCATTCGTGAGCGATGTGCCGTATTTAATGATGCCGGAAATATTGGCGTAAATCTCGTTTATCAGATACGGCAGAAGCCGTATAACCGAGGCTGTCGCCATTTTGACCGGCACGGCATGGCGCCGACCGAACAGCGGCGCGGGAGTGCCGTTCGGCAGCGAGCGCGTGAACATTTCGGCAAATACGGCGGTGATGCCGTATGCGAGCGCACGCGCGAGCAGATTTGCGAGCAGATAGAGTGTAAGATATCCGATGCCGCCGACGTCGATATTGCCGATAGAAATGTCGATAGCGGCGGCTGCTGCATAGTCGAGCGCGGCGAGCGCCGTCACGAGCAGAAGCGCCGTGCGTGCCGCTTTGCGGTCGTTTGTGAAGTAGAGCACAGTCGCGGCTCCGCACGCGTAAAAAGCGCTGTCGAACATGAATACTGTCGTGCGCAGTATATACGATAGAGCACCGCTGTCGTCGCCGACCTCGCCGTATGCGACGGACAGCACGCGCGACGTGAGCATGACGCATAGCGTTATAAGCAGTCCGCGCCCAAGCGCGGATCGTTTTTCTTTCATTCCGTAAAGCCTCTTGATCCTTGATTTTCTCTATTTTACCATAAGCGAACAAAAAAATAAAGCATTTTTGCATGATACATTTCCGCGAAAAGACATATATATGATAGTAAAAAGACGAAAGCGAGGATTTTTATGGATAAACTGAATCTCGATCCGCCGATAGTGCCGCTCGACGGCGATGTCGACCATGCGATCGTGGGGGAGTTCATAGACGAGATGTGCAGGCGGTATGATTTTGTCGAGCGCGTCATCGTCGGTAATTCGATACGCGGGCGTGAGCTTTACTGTGTGAGGCTCGGCAGGAGCGACGCGGCGCCGATACTGTATATCGGTGCGCACCACGGTATGGAGAGGCTCACGTCGGCGCTGCTTTTGCGGTTCATCAACGAATACTGTGAGTCGTACCGCGCAGACGGCAGGATGTACGGCATGTCGATGCGGTATCTTTTTTCGGAGAGATGCATATACATACTGCCTATGCTCAATCCCGACGGAGTTGAGATATCTCTGCATGGCGCGGACAGGGAAAGCCCGCTCTATGAGCGTCTTATTAAGATGAACGGCGGCGATGATTTTACGCATTGGCAGGCGAATGAGCGCGGCGTCGACCTCAATCACAATTACGACGCGGGCTTTGCCGAATATAAGCTGCTCGAACAGCGGCTCGGCATATGCGGCGGCGCGACGAAGTACAGCGGCGAATACGCCGAGTCGGAGCCGGAGACAGCGTCGCTGTGCAGGCTCGTGAGGACTGTCGAGC
>CANQMJ010000013.1 GCA_947624945.1 uncultured Clostridia bacterium
CCTTCGAGTATGGCTGTTCTCTGTGTTGCACCCCTGCTTGGCAGCTACCCTTTGTCAGTATTGTTTCGATACTGTTTTATTGGAAGCTACCCGATGGCGGTGCTTTTTTGCTTCAAGTGGTGGACGGGTTCACAGAAGCTGCTGAAATCCCCCCGCAAGTGGGGATTTCAGCGGGTGGGAAGAATGAAAAAGCTGCCGAAGACGGATTTTTCATTCTTCCGCACTATTTCGCTTGCGAAATAGTGCCTCACTCCTTGCCCCTGACTTAATTGCCTCGGAAACTAACGTTTCCGAGGCATTTTTTCTTTGAAATTTGTGCGACCTGTCACGGTGGAAGGTCGGGCGGAATTGGTGCAAAAGCGTAGATTTCAGCGGGGTGACAGCGAAAAAAGACTGCATTTTTCAATTCCACGCCATCACTTCTCCGTATAATACTGCGCCTGTGCGTACCAAAGCGCATTATATTTTCCGTTCACATCGGCGGCAAGCTCATCGTGACTGCCCGTCTGAACAATGCTTCCGCGGTCGAACACCATGATTGTATCGCAGAAGCGGCACGACGACAGGCGGTGACTGATGAAAACCGTCGTCTTGTCCTTGGCGATCCTGTTGAAATTCTCGTAGACCTCGGCTTCCGCTATCGGGTCGAGCGCCGCAGTCGGCTCGTCAAGGATCACAAACGGAGCGTCCTTGTAAAGCGCCCGCGCGAGCGCGACCTTCTGCCGTTCGCCGCCGGAAAGGTCGATGCCCTCGGAATCATAGTCGCGCCCTATCGCGAAATCGAGCGCACTCATACCTTTTTCCGCCGCTTCTGCGTTGAGCTTTTCAAGCTTTTCGCCCATACCGGCGCGAATGAGGCAGTCGCGCACCTTTTCCTCATCATATCCGAACGACGCGGACACGTTATCTCCTATCGAAAAATCGAACAGTGTGTAATCCTGAAAAACGACGGAAAACAGCGCCATATATTCATCGTACCGATAGCGGGTGATGTCGATGCCGTTAAGCAAGATCTTCCCCTCGGTCGGGTCGTATAGACGGCAAAGAAGCTTGATGAACGTCGTCTTGCCTGAACCGTTTTCGCCGACGATCGCGAGCTTTTCGCCGATCTTGAATTTCATGCTGACGTGACGCAACGCGTAATTATCCGTGCGCGGATACTTAAAGCTGACGTCACGGAACTCGATCTCGTAGTCGAGGTCGTCGCGCTTCTCGACGGCGAGCGTTCCCTTGTACATATCGTTCGGCATATCGAGATATTCATAAAGCTGAATGAGGAAGCGGTTGTTCTGCCGCAGCGCTCCGATATCTATCGCAAGTCCCGACACAGCGCCGATAAAGCGCCCTATCGTCCCCTGATAAAGAACGAAGCTGCCTATCCCGAACACGCCGATGAACGCCTTCGCGGCGACGAATACGAACAGCGCGGTATCGAGCGCCGCGTTCAGCATTACCGTATACGCTCCGTATTTTATCGACACCCGGTTCTGTTTTTCGATCCATTTCGGACGAAGGTTGTGTTTGCGCATTTCATCCGTAACGATGCGGTTCAGTCCGAAAACGACCATATCCGCGCCCCACAGACGGTCGTATACGGAAAGACGGGTGTTAAGACTCGCAAGGTCGGAAAGAGCTTCGTTTTCTTTTGTAATTCTCTCGCCCGTGATGCGGAGAGACAGCGCCGCATTCGCTATTATGAGCGCCGCGATGACGAGCGCCGACGCCGGCGAGTTTATAAATCCGAGAAATCCCGAAAAGCTGCATGCCGCCGTCATCGTGAACATCGAAACGGTCAGCGCCGTCGAGAATACGATATTGATGATGCGCTCCGCTATCCACGGGAAAGACCAGTAAACGCGCATCATTCCGCCGCCGAAGGCGTTCCCCGCCGCAAATAACCTCGAGCGCAGAAGGATCACGTCCGGGTCCTCGATGTGCTTATACTGGAAATCGTTTTGCACCCGCAAAAGGAATTCTTCTTGTTTTTTTGCCATATTTGATGTGGCGACGTTCTCTTTGCTATTCAGCAAGCGCGATATGACAGAAAGCGCGAATCCTCCGCCCACCGTTATCGCTACGAGAACGATGAGTCTGTGAACATCGCACCCGCCCGCAAGCTCATTTATTATCGACGCCGACATATAAAGGTTAAAATACGGGGCGACGGAATCAAATAGCAGCGGGCATATACTTATAAACCAAAAGTGAGGCTGTATCCCGTTCCATATTTTCACCGCGCGCCATATAAGAGCCGCGTCTTCACGCAGCGTGCGTTTATCCGGTTCACTGCGCCGCTTCATTTTTCTCCGCCTCCCTGTAATATTTGCTCTGTATGTCGAACAGCTCACGGTATTTGCCGTTCGCCGCCATAAGCTCGTCGTGCGTGCCGACTTCTGCGATGACCGTGCCGTCGAGGAAGAAGATCCTGTCGCAGAAGCGCGTCGAGGCGAGCCGGTGCGAAATGAAGATCGACGTGGTACGCTCCGCTATCTCGTTATATCGGCGGTACATTCTGTCCTCCGCTATCGGGTCGAGCGCCGCCGTCGGCTCGTCGAGAATGATGCAGAGCGGATTTTTGTAAAGCAGTCTCGCTAAAAGCAGCTTCTGCGTCTCGCCACCCGAAAGCTCGATGCCGTCGCGGTTTATCTCGCGGTTAAGCATCGTTTCGACGCCGCGCGGCAGCGACGCTATCTTCTCCGACAGTCCCGCGATCTCGATGCAGCGCGCGAGCTTTTCGCGGTCGATCTCCTCATCCGTCATAGCTGAGGCGATGTTGCGCGCTATCGAGATGGGCAGGAGGTTATAATTCTGCGGTACAAAGCCGAAAAGCGAATACATCTCGTCGCGGTTGTACTCAAAGAGCGAGTGACCGTCTATTAAGACCTCGCCCTCGTCGGGCAGGAGCAGTCCGCACATCATCATCGTGAGCGTCGTTTTGCCCGCCCCGTTCAGACCGACAAGGGCTGTCTTTTCGCCCGCTCCGATCTTGAAGGATATGTTGTCGAGCACCTTTCCTTCACCCATCGGATACTTGTATGAAACGTTTCTGAACTCTATCGAAAACGGGGCGGTGGGGACCGGTATGCCCTCGCCTCTGTTAAGACGCCCTTTCAGTTCCGTACATTCTCTGAAATCTGACACCTGCATCGCGCCCTCACGCACGCTTCCGACAGTCGAGAGTATGCCGCCCATGACATCCGACATCGACGTTATCGCGGAGAAATAGAGAACGAACGACGCGGCGTCGACGTTTCCGTTCACGGCGCTGTAAATGAGAAACGCATACGCGGCGGCGTCGCGCACAAGGGTGACTGAAAAGCGGACGAAAAAGGGCAGATGTCCGCGCCGCTGGAGCTTTTTCTCTTCGTCATATGCGAGCGAGAGTATGCGGGAGAAGCGTTTGTGAAGCTCGTCCTTCATGCCGTAAAGCCTTATATCCTTCGCAAACTTCAAATCGTTCGATATTCCGGTCGAAGTGTAGTCTATTTTCTTGTAGATCGCATAGCGCGCGTCCCTGCCGGCGTAGTTTTTGTTTCGTACAAACGCGGACATACCGTAATTGACAGCGCACCCGACCGCGATCAGGAGTATTATTGCGGGATGGAGAAGCGATATGACGGAGCCGAACAGGAGAAAATTCAGAAGCTCGGAGAGCATATTTGAAAAATCCATCGGGAAATGTACGCCCTCCGAGTGATTGTTGGAAACAACACGTAATGCGCGCTCGTCTTTTTTCTGCACCTCGGAATCAAGCTCGAGGTACCAGTCGCGGTCGCGGCGGTTTAATGCGTCAATGTACAACATCCGAAGAACGACATAGTGCTCTGAGCTGCCGATCATGGCGGACAAGACGTTATTGCAGAGATCGAAGAGCAGTCTTGACGCTATGATCCCGATTATAACGAGCGCGACGGTCGAAAACGCGTCCGCCGTTTCGAGCGAGCGCAGTATAAGCGTCGGCGTCCACAGCGCTGTCGCCGAGAGGATGAGCGACACCGGCACGGTGAGGATGCCTGTCCACGCGAGCGATCGCTCCGTTTGCCACAAAAGCCTGTATATGTAACCGACGCATGAGAGCATCCCGTACTTCGGTTTGCGCTTCGGTTCCTTTTGTTTCTTTATTTTTTCAGACATGAAAGCGACCTCCTTGTAATGTGACTTTACTATATCACAACCGTGCGAAAAAAAGCGCGTTTCGTGAACGAAACGTCGTTTTCGGTGAACGAAATGCAAAATAGCAATAAAAAATTCTGAAAAGGAGTGTGGGCGCGGGGGAGGGGGAAAACTCTGTATAAGAGTTTTCCCCCTCCCCCGCATAAGATCTCACATCAGCGGTATCAGAATCTCCGCCGTGAAGCCGCCGTCCTCGCTGTCTGCGGAGATCATCCCGCCGTATTTCTTCACCACGCTGCCGACGCGGTGAAGTCCGAAGCCGTGATCCGTGCCTTTAGACGATGTGAAGCCGTCTCCGCTTTTCCTGCGTTTTTTGCCTGCGGCGTTTGTGAATGAAAGATACAGCTGCGTGTTCTTTCGCCCAATATAGACGCGGATGAACCGGTCCTCTATCGGCAGTCTGTCGTTTTCCTCGATCGCGTTGTCGAGAAGATTGCCTATGATTACGCACATATCAACGTCGGATACTTGCGTCCCCTCGGGGATGTTCGCCTTGACGTTTACGGGTATCCCATGCTGCGCGGCAATATTAAGCTTGCCGTTCAGCACCGCGTCGACCATGACGCGCCCGGTCTTGACCGTCGTGTCGACGTTCGTCAGGTCGTCGTTCAGCTCGCGCAGATATGCGTTCACCTCGTCGTATTTTCCGAGCGCCATAGACGCCAAAAGCGCCTGTATGTGGTTGTGATAATCGTGCCGCCAACCGCGCATCTTGCGGTACATGGACTCTACCTCGTCGCAGTATTTGCGCAACAGCTCGCTCTGATACGACTCGATGCGCTTGTCAATCAATCTATTCAAAAACATATCATCACCCTCAGAATAAACGTATCATCTCTTTGCCTATCGCCTCCGCCGCCCCTCGCCTGATGGGAACGTCGACGCCGTTTTTCAGCGTGACGGCGTCCTTTTTTATGCGCTCGACGTGATACAGATTCACGATAAACGAGCGCTGACACCTGTAAAAGTATTCGTCAAGACTGCCTGCAACGTCTGAAAGCGGCATTTTCATGCGGAAGTCGCCGTCTTTTGCGTGTATCAGCACATACTGCTTCTGCGCCTCGATGTAGTATATATCCGAAAGCTGAACGAATCTGACCTCGCCGTCACACGCGGCGGCGAGCGTCTTTTCAGCTTTTGAAATGTTGCATGCGGCGCGGTCGAGGACGGAGGACAGCTTTTCATATGAAACGGGCTTCAGAAGGTAGTGGAGCGCCGCTACCTCGTATCCCTCGGCGATGTAGTCGGGAAAACCGGTGATAAAGACGAGCTGCACGTTCGCGTCGCGCTCCCGTATAACCTTTGAGAGCTGCAGTCCGTTCATCTTCCCCATCTCGATGTCGAGGAGTATGATATCGTATTGACGCTCGTGTTCGTATGCGCACAAAAACGCTTCGGCGGACGGAAAAGCGGCTGCCTTGACGCGGTGGGCGTTGCAGTCCGCCCACCGCTTAACGAGCGAAGATATGTACTCGGTGTCGGCGGCGCTGTCGTCGCAGACCGCGATATTGTATGTCATACCGTGCTTTTCCCCTTTGAATCGGATTTACATAAAGGTATTAATTCCTTACCCCTAAACGTTTTTGTCCGAGAAATCGTTTACTGCAAGTATTTTAAATATTTGTCATCATTAATATTCGGCATCTTGCATACTGACTTATCGCTTAAGATACAATCATTTTTGTCCCCCGGGAAAATATGAACAACGTAAGAGACCGAAACATAAAATCTTATCCGCATACATCAGACAATGGATTTGAAAAGTGAGTTTTCATGATCCGAACAAAATTGATGTCGTTTTTATCCCTTGCCATATCTATCATTTGCTGCTTATCAAAATACTTGATGCTGTACTTTTTCGTTTCAGCTTCTGCTTTTTTCAGAAGCTCCAATGCTTCGGGAGTAAAACCGCCGACCGACCAAAATTGAAATTCTGCTTTTTCTGTATGATTATTTTCCTGTAACCACTCACGTGTAAACGGAATTGTGTCATTCAGCCATTTCAGAATGATTTTATCGTCTATTTTAGACCTTGTAGCTTTACACTCCGCAACGATGGTCATCCCGTCTCTTTTGATAAGCAAATCCAGTTCTTTATGTTTTCCGCTGTCGTTATATATATTTATTTTAGATTTAAGATATGAACATCCGATATGAAAATAGTAGGTGCCGACTAACAGTTCAAACATATCTCCGGACATATTGTTATACCGTCCTTCGCTTTTCTCAATATTATCAAATAAACGGTAGAGCTCGTCCGGATTTTTATTTATGATCGAAGTGGCATTTGTAAATATATTCACAAGGTCATTTAAAAGGCTAGTGTATTTCTTATCAAAAAAGTTGTTGAGTATCGCCACCGTGACCTTGTTCTTTTTTAAAAGGATCAGAGCATCGTGGTCAATTTTGTCTACCAAAAGAATGGGAAGAAACGGTTTTACATTCTTAAATGAACGGATTATATTCAGCTTTTCAATAAAGAAGGACAAAGATTCCGTTGTGGCCATTTCCCCAAAAAAGACATCGGCTATAACGAATCCCGGCTGCTCCGATTTAAAAGAATACAGCGGCTGAACATAGGAAGGTGCTGTATATGCCCATTGAAATTGAGCAAACGTCGGCGCGTCAAACAGCTCTTCTCCTTTCTCAAATGCAACGAGAATTATCTCACTTGCCCACCGATTAAAGTCACTTATTATCGCTTTTTTTGCAATTTCCAAGCCGATAGAATGATTAAGGTTGACGGTATCGCAAAAAGCATGATTCAAAGAGTACCTTTCATCACTGAATTCAAGAACGACTTCTGTATCTATCAGATCCTGCAGTATGTTGGAGTACTTTTTATGCCCTTTGACTTTTCCGGCAGGCGCGCCCGTAAAAGCGGGCAGTAGTGCCTTTGATATATAACCGTTTTGCGAGATAAATGCCTGAATAAACGTGTATATAACTTTTGAATGCTGTTTTATTGAATCAAAAAGCGCACTGTAATACCTTTCACTTTTATACTGTGATTCGAGATAATAAAACAGCTGGTTTTTATCAAACCTGAATTTATAAAGCCTCTTTACAGGCGCTTTTGCTCTCGATATTGCTTTTCTGGCAGCCTCATTGGAGGTGCCGTATGCAGTCTCATATTTTCGCGCTAAATCGCCTGACAGCATGGGACCGCAGTTATTCAACAGTTTTTCGACTTTGTTCATTTTGACCTCCGGTTATGTCACACTGCGCAATTTATAATAACAAATATCAGATGCCTGCACACTTTTTTCCGATCCAACTTTTATCGGGCAAACAAGGATATTCTTAAAACTACTCATCAAAAAATGTCACGCACGGTTTATACGAGCCATATTTGCCTGCATATTATTCGTCTTTCGCCTTTGACATTAGTTATTATCCGACCTGCTTCTCACCATATCCTTGTATCTCACCAAGCTCACATTTTCCATTTCGTTTGCCATGTCTACACATCCTTTTGTAAAGCCGAATTTTGCAAAGAGATAGAAATACTTGCATTTATATGTGAACAACTCGCTGCGTTTTACGAGAGTCTCAAGCACGCCGAGATCGACTTTTTCATTCGTCCATTTGCACTCAGCGAAAAGGGCAACGGTTTTGTCCTGCCCGGCTAAAATATCAATCTCCACCTGACTCTTGTTCCTCGGATCGTTGCCCCACCAGCGACCGAGTGAGGAAAATTTCACCGGACATCGCCGTCAAGCAGCAGCTTCCATAGATACTGCTTGCATATCTCCTCAAACACATGATCCATATATTCTGACAAAAACGGCGCTATACGCTTGTACGCGAGATCGGCAGCGCCGCGTACGATGATGGAATAGTTCTCCGGCACAAAACGGTACCAGAAACGGAACATATTGTCCTCGATGGAATAGATCGCTTTTCGCGACATTTTTTCGCCGTATGGCAGTTCTTTACGAACGATACCCAAAGACAGAAGATTTTTCAGATATGTTGCGCAGACATTCGTGTTCTCGCCGATCTTTTCCGATATCTCTGACATACGTGTCGAGCCTGAGGCAACATCCGTGATTATCGCATTATACAGTGCCTGCTCCCGAACATACTGTTTCAAGAGATTTTCCGGTTCCTCGAATAGAACTCAGGTATGTGTTCTTTATATTTTCTTCGATACTCATGGAGTCATCTTCGAGCGCTGCCTGGAACGTGAGAAAAGTGTGTCTGCATCCAGCCCCGTTTGAAAATTCAGAATATTTCTGCTGAAATTCTCAAAATTCTGTTTGGCGTTCGATTCCACGCCTATGAAATAGATCGCTTTTTTTCGTCGATAAACCGATTTATCAACGCAGTTTTCCCTACGCGGCGCCTTCCGTACATGACTGCAAACTCAAATTTCCCCGAATTATATAACCGATTTAGCGCAGCAAGTTCACGCTCTCTGCCGATAAACACGAAGGGCACCTCCCAAAACATCGTTTTCCGTTTATACCGACGTTTACAGTATATCTAAAAAAAGAAATTAAGTCAAGTATGATTTGGCGAATAATACTTGACTAACAATGCGAAACGATTCTGCTGTTTTGAGACGACATGGTTTTGATACGATACAACTTCACATCTCAAACCCATCCGTGATGACGTTCAGCCGCGACGTATCCTTTCGCACGTACTGCGACGCAGTACGTGCTACGTAACTACGTCTCCGTTATCTGCGACGTGCTGTGCCCGAGCAGATCGGCGGTTCCACCTGCTGTGGAACTCTGTTTACGGCGAGAGCGCCTTTATCGATCCGTCTGGCTGTTTGATCCCGTTGACGAGTGTAGATGCGAACGTGTGGCGGAGCAAGTACAGTCCGCGCTTCTCCAACCCCGCGCCTTCGAGGATGCGGTAGTAGCGTTTACGGATATATATATATCATAAAATCGGGACTCATAAACGAGTCCCGATTGTCTTATTCGCATATGCGAGCGCGGCCGATTCATAAAACGCGGAAATATCGTCGGAGAAAGCGCTGCCGTCGCTAAATTTTTCAAGTACGTCTGCCGCGCGCAGACTTTCCCTTATAACTTCGTCGTACTTGCCAGCCTTGTGCAGATTCTTGACCTCGGCGATAACTGACTCGATCGACGCTTGATTTGTGACGTTATATCCGAGCAGGTAATCGACGGAACATTCAAAGATATCTGCCAGCTTCGGTAAAAGTTCTATGTCGGGGCAAGCCTGACCACACTCCCATTTTGAAACTGCTGCCGTCGATACGCCGAGCATCTCGGAAAGATGCTCCTGGGTCAGCCCCGCCTCATGACGCAGAGATAAAATTGTGTTACTGAGTTTCATAAAATCACTCCCCATAATTTATTCGTAAGCCGCTTACAGGGATATTATAGCCCGCGCGGCACATCATTTCAATGGAGCGTTTTTTCTATTTGGTTTAGCGATTTTTCAACCGTAGGTTAAGTGATGGATGATGAATGGTGAAATATTATACGGATTTGCCTTAATAAATGCAAATATTAACATACACAATTCGCCTGCCGAATACCGTGCCTTTTCTTTGTTTACAGCGACGCAAAATTTGACGGCTGATATTGTTCATCAAAATGACCGTCCCCGACGCTTATCGGCAATCTGGCAACGGCGCATATCAGATGGAGGCAACCTCCTTGATTTCGAGTCATATAAGCCAATATCAGCAAAACGGCTCTTTTTCCAATCGCAGTTGCAAAAAATCCTTGCAAAAGCTGACAAAATTGTGACCGGTAAAATTTTTACCGGAGCCGCTTCAAAACCGTGGTGTCGGGAAGAATAAAAAAAGCCGCCAAAGACGGGTTTTTTCATTCTTCCGCACTCACCTGCCCCTGACTAAAATGTCTCGGAAACAGTAGTTTCCGAGACATTTTTTCTTTGTTTTTTGTGTGGCCTGTCACGTTGAAAGGTCGGCGGAATTGGTGCAAAAGCGGCGATTGCTGCGGGGGGGGGGACAGCGAAAAACTAATCAAACTGTCGGAAAAGCGAAGAAACTAATCAGCGTAAAATCTCATCACATATTGAATTCGAGGTATGATAATATCGCAACAGGGTTTCTATAACATTTTTATGAAATATTCTTGACAGCGCTTTCTATATTAATACGTTTCAAGCAAATCTGATATTGCCAAACACAGCGGAAAAATGACCATCCTCCACGCTGCGGAGAATGGTCATTTTTGTTCGTGGGATAATCCCGCACCACAATAGAAATCCGTCAAAGTCCCTTGATTTCATTTATGTATTCGAGTATAATAAAATTGCGGGATTATGGAAAAAAGGGAAAAAGCCAAAATAGAAAACTCGATAAAAAGGGCGCATGATATTGCAAATCCGCAAAATCAAATAGCCGAGCGGCAAGCTGTTATCAACAACTGCATTAGTTTTGGCGTTCCGGATCGCAGTGACGTCATAGGCAAAATAAAAGATCTGCGCGTGAATTAAAACAGAGGAGAAATAACAGTGGCGAAAGTACAATCTGTGGAACCGAATATCGCTGATCTGGCAAACGGATGGCTGAGGTCGTATAAACTTGACTATAAACTGGAGCAGGAATCGTTAAACGCTGAAATCGATCAGGCTCTCAATGATTATTTCTCCAAAAATGGCGGAGTCGGAGGAAACCGTCCTGACGCGAAACTGCTTTTGCAAGACAAAAACCTTGCAAAGTATCCGGTTCTGATTGAATATAAAGGCTATAAAGACAAACTCGTTATGCTTGATGCCGACGGAAAAGTCGCAAACAAAACTGCTAAGAATCAGCCTGATTTCAAAAACATCAATTCATATGCCGTGAACGGCGCAGTCCACTATGCTAACGCGATCCTCCACTATACAAGCTATACCGACATAATCGCCATAGGAATGACGGGATATAAAGATGATTCCGGCAAGCTGCAATATGAGATCGGCGTATATTATGTATCCAAAAGCAACTTCGGCGTAGGACAGAAGGTCGACGATTATACAGATTTTTCTTTCCTCAAAAAGGGAAATTTTGATCGTTTTATCGAAAAGGTAAAGCGGCTGCAGCTGACGCCCGAAGAGATCGAAAAACTCAGAGAGCGCCGGGAGCAGGAGATAAAAACAAGCCTTGTAAAGCTCAACAATGACATTTACCAAAACGAGAAAGGACTGAGCGAGCGCGACCGTGTTTACCTTGTGGCAGCATCTATTATCGCTACGCTCGGTGTGCCCGGAAAAGTTGCCGCTCTTGAAAAAGATGAATTAAAATCATCGACCGAGAATGAAAACCGTGACGGCGATATCATCCTTAGAAAGATCAAGGCATTTTTGAATGAGAAAAATCTTCCTCCGGAGAAACGCGACTTGATCGTCCGCACGCTGCAAAACACGCTTACCACAGAAAATATCAACAAAGTCGAAAACGGCGAAAGCCAGCTCAAACGCGTCTTTACAAGAATTATCGACGACCTCGGAATATATTATAAAATCGGACTCAGCACGGACTTTACCGGCAAGCTGTTTAATGAAATGTACAGTTGGCTCGGCTTTTCGCAGGATAAACTCAATGACGTCGTTCTCACGCCGTCTTATGTCGCAACACTCTTGGCAAGGCTCGCAAGAGTAAACATGGATTCGTATGTATGGGACTTTGCGACAGGCTCTGCGGGACTGCTCGTTGCGTCCATGAACGAGATGCTGATCGACGCAAAGGAAAAGATCAAATCTCCCGACGCATTAGCGCTGAAATCCGCCGCGATCAAGGCAAATCAACTGCTCGGACTCGAGATCCTCTCCGAAGTTTACATGCTTGCCATACTCAATATGATCCTGATGGGCGACGGCAGTTCCAACATTATCAATAAGGATTCATTGAAGGAATTTGACGGCAACTACGGATTCGGAAAGACGGACGAAAGGTTTCCCGCCGACGCTTTCGTTCTGAATCCGCCATACTCAGCTCCCGGCAACGGTATGGTTTTCGTAGAAAAAGCCCTCTCCATGATGAGCAAAGGCTATGCCGCGATCATCATTCAAAATTCAGCCGGAAGCGGGAAAGCAACGGAGTATAACAAACGCATATTAAAGCACAGCACGCTTCTTGCCAGTATCAAAATGCCGATCGACCTGTTTATCGGTAAATCGAGCGTTCAGACAAACGTATATGTGTTCCGTGTCGGTGAAGCGCACCAAAAAGATGATGTTGTCAAGTTTATCGACTTCTCCGTTGACGGGTACACAAGAACCAACCGCAAGAAAGCGAGCGTCAATCTTAGAGACACAGACCATGCGAAGGAACGCTATACCGAGCTTGTCGATCTTGTCCGATTCGGGAAAAGCAAGCTGCACTATTACACGGAAAAAGAATTCTACGAGGGAACAATAGACCCGGAAAACGGCGCGGACTGGAACCAGACAGCGCCGGTAGATACGAAACCGACGCTCGATGATTTCAAAAAAACCGTAAGGGATTATTTGGCGTGGGAGGTTTCCAGCCTCATCAAAAATCAGGACGGGGAGAACGACCGCCTGGGAAAATGAATGCCTCACTTGACGAAAAGCTGAGGAATGTCAAGTGGGGCGAATATAAGCTCGGAGATTTGTTTGAAATAACACCGTCAAAATACTATCGCTTAGATAACGAGGATATTATATCCGATACCGGAAATACTCCGGTGATTTCAAATACATCTGCAAACAATGGAGTTATGGGATTTTCCGATCTAAAAGCATTAAACTCCGGAAATTCTATTTCCTGTTCCGATACAACTCTCGGCGCAGAAACTATGTTTTATCAAAAAACGGACTATATAGGATATCAACATATTCAATCGTTTATTCCGAGGTTTAGTCCGTTCGATCAAGCGATAGCATGCTTTATTATCTCTGCGGCTCACGTAGCCGCATCAAACGACCGATATGATTACGGACATAAATTCAATCGTGAATCAATAAGAAAAATAAAAGTTTATCTTCCCCAAACCGACACTGGCAAAATCGATTTTGATTTCATGGAATCCTTTATAGCGGAGCTGGAGGCGGAGCGAGTAGCGACACTTTCTTCATACTTAAAAGCAAGCGGATTTGACGACTGTGAATTGACCGAAGAGGAAGAAAAAGCGATAGACGGATATGAAAAAGTCAATTTTAGAAATTATTATCTGACGGACATTTTCAATGTCAAAAATACATCCAATGTCCTTTCCCGAGACGTTGCCGAGAACAGCGGCGATGTCCCCTATCTTTGCGCAAGCACAGAGAACAACTCGGTGAGTTCATATATTTCTTTTGACGAAAAATACATAGAAAAGGGCAATTGTATTTTTATCGGAGGAAAAACATTTTCCGTCAGCTATCAAGAAAAAGATTTTTATTCCAACGACAGCCATAACCTTGCTCTTTATTTAAGAGACAGCGTCGCTGCAACTAAAAAGAAGCAACTGTATTTAGCCGCCTGTATATATAAAAGCCTTGCTCATAAGTATTCTTGGGGAGACAGCGTAAGCAACGGCAAAATTCAAACAGATAAATTAAGCCTGCCCGCAAAGGACGGCAAACCCGATTATGAATCTATGGAAACATTGATATCAGCCGTACAAAAACTGGTAATCAAGGATGTCGTGCGCCATACAGACAGACGCTTAGATGCGGGAAAAATACTGTTCAATAGAAGTCAAAAAAGAATATAAGCAAATTTCAATTTGAGGATGAATTCTATGTCTGCCCGTCAAAAGGCAGATGAATTTTGAGTCAAGCTGATTAAGGCTGATATCGACATCTTGGACAATTTTCACGAACCTGACCCTCAGAAAACAATTATTACGGATCGAATTCAGATGCAGGGAAGCACTGGTAAATTCCATAGCAGAATTAAAATTGTAGTGCTTTAAGGAGGAGCCGTCCTTATCGGGGTCGACAACTGTCGTGGTGATGCCGGATGACAGCGGAAGCGTATGCGCCGGCATGATGAGGGTGATTTTATATCCTTTCGTCGCTGCAGCTGCCGACGGTCCGATGTTGGTACTGCCGCATGCATTTTTTTAGTCCGCCCTATTGACAAAACGGACACGGATGCGTATAATAACTTATCAAGCAGGTAGGTTTTATATGCTTGATATTTCAAATCAGGAGTTAAACTTATGGAAAACAGCAGATTTGAACTGAACAAAAATCTTGCGCAGATGCTCAAGGGCGGCGTTATTATGGACGTTACCTCACCGGAACAGGCAAAGATTGCCGAAGCCGCCGGCGCCTGCGCCGTGATGGCGCTGGAGCGCATTCCTGCCGACATCCGTGCGGCGGGCGGAGTGTCACGGATGAGCGACCCGAAGATGATCAAAGGCATTCAAAATGCCGTCACCATTCCCGTTATGGCCAAGTGCCGCATCGGACATTTCGCCGAGGCGCAGATTTTGCAGGCGATCGAGATCGACTACATCGACGAGAGCGAGGTACTCTCTCCCGCCGACGACAAGTACCACATTGACAAGACGAAATTCGATGTTCCGTTTGTCTGCGGCGCGAAGGATTTAGGCGAAGCGCTTCGCCGTATCAACGAAGGCGCTTCCATGATCCGCACGAAAGGTGAACCGGGCACGGGCGATGTGGTACAGGCGGTGCGGCACATGCGCATGATGCAGGCGGAAATTCGTCGGATCGGCTCCATGTCCGAGGACGAGCTGTTCGACGCCGCAAAGCAGCTGCAGGTGCCGTATGAGCTGGTGCTGTATGTACATGAAAACAAAAAACTGCCGGTAGTGAATTTCGCTGCGGGCGGCGTTGCGACCCCTGCCGACGCAGCACTGATGATGCAGCTCGGCGCGGAAGGCGTGTTCGTCGGCTCAGGGATTTTCAAGTCCGGCAACCCCGAAAAGCGGGCGGCGGCTATCGTCAAGGCGGTCACAAACTATAACGATGCAAAAATGCTGGCCGAGCTGTCCGAGGATTTAGGCGAAGCCATGGTCGGCATCAATGAGCAGGAAATTGAGCTTTTGATGGCGGAACGGGGAAAATAACATGAATGTCGGCATTTTGGCAGTTCAGGGCGCTTTTATCGAGCATGAACAGATGCTCTCCCGCCTCGGAGCATCCTGCTTTGAAATTCGGCAGAAAAGCGACCTGTCACAGTCGATGGACGGTCTTATCATTCCCGGCGGAGAAAGCACCGTGCAGGGCAAGCTGCTGCGCGACCTTGGGCTGTTTGTGCCGCTTAAAGAAAAAATCGAGGCGGGGCTGCCCGTATTCGGCACCTGCGCGGGACTTCTGCTGCTCGCAAAGCAAATTGAAAACGACGAACGCCGCCACTTTGCCACCATGGATATCGTCGCGGTGCGCAACGCCTACGGTCGACAGCTCGGCAGCTTTTCCGCCGAGGCGGAATTCGACGGACTCGGTACCGTTCCCATGACCTTTATCCGTGCGCCGTATATCGGGAGCGTGGGCGAAGCTGTGCAGGTGCTGGCCGTTGCGGGAGATCGTATCGTGGCGGCAAAACAGGGCAGTCAGCTCGTCACGGCATTTCATCCTGAGCTTTGCGACGATACGCGCGTGCATCGGTATTTTCTTGATATGATCCGCACAAATCAGGCGTAGATTGAAGAGGCGATGCGGCGATGACGAAAGAACTGAGATCCATTTTGAAAGGCGGTAATGCTTGTGAAAATTTTGATCAAAGATACGACACGAAAAGAGCGGGAAGAGATCATACGCAACTCTCTTGACTGCGGCGGAGGCGGATGTGAAAACTGTTCCTCCTGCTGTCTCGGCGGCGGAGATCCCTACAAAATGTACCAAGACTACATCGACGGAAAAAAGGAACTTTCCGAGATCAACGCGGAGTACCGTGCAAGGTATCTGCACGGTTAAAGTGACCGGAAATAAAGAGCAAGAAAGACAGCATACGGATATCTTTGAAACCCGATGCACTCACCGGTCCCACTCGCCTCCGCTGTTTCACCGGCAGAGACAGTGCCGCGGTGCGGCACTGTCTTTTTGTTTCTGCAGTAGAATCGAGAAGAGGAAGATGACGCATGAAATGCGGCTTTTCCCGGTCAAGGCTTCTCTTACCAAGGGAAAAATGGCTGTAAGCATTTTTTCGTTTTTCCCGACGTAAGCGTACGGTTCGGAAAGTCTAAAATCATGCGTCAATTTCGCATTTGAGTCTTTCCGTCGGGAACATCATTAAAAAAGCAATGATCTGAGGCGGTAATATCTCCTACCGCCTTTTTTTCTTTTCCCGCATAAAAAATGCGCGTTTCGTTAGAAAAAAGTTATAATCTCCGTGTATAATATACGGGGAGGTATGACATATGGGCAAAACGATACTTATCATAGACGACGAGCGCGACCTGTGCCTTTTGCTGCGCCGCTATTTTGAGCTTAACGGCTACTCCGTCATGCTCGCGCGCTGCGGCCGCGACGGGATAGAGCGCGCGGGGGACGGTCCCGACTTGATCCTTCTTGACATCAACATGCACGATATGGACGGGATCGAGGTCTGCCGCCGCATAAGAGACTCCGTGACGTGCCCGATACTGTTTCTGACCGCGCGCGTCGAGGACAGAGACAAGCTCGCGGGGTTCGCCGCGGGCGGCGACGATTACATCGTCAAGCCGTTCTCCATAGACGAGCTCGGCGCGCGCGTCGAGGCTCATCTGCGGCGCGAGGAACGGTGCGGGGCGCGCCCGCGCCGCATACTGCTCGACGGCGAATTTCTGATAGACTACACCGCCCGCCGCGTCTGTTTCCGCGGCGCGGACATAACGCTGACGCCGAAGGAGTACGAGATAATCGAGCTTTTGTCCACGCACCCGGGGCAGCTGTTCGGCAAGGAGCGCATATTCGGGCTCATATGGGAGCCCGACAGCGACGCGGAGCTGTCCGTCATAACGGAGCACATAAGCCGGATACGGGCAAAATTCGCGTCCGCAGGCTGCAAGCCCTATATCGGGACCGTATGGGGGAGCGGGTACAGATGGGAAAAATAAGATCGTGGTACAGGAGCGTGCCGATATGGCTCGCCATATTCCTCTACGCCGCCGCCGCGCTCCTGCTCGCGTCGTTCGTATCGGGCGAGGTCACGGGCGCCGCGTACAGGATAATGGGTATGCTCAACGTCGAATACTCCGTGATACTGACAGAGGAGGGCAGTGTCGGCTATGCCGACGAGGGCGAGCTGACATATTTCACCGCGACGTACAAGTCCGACAGCGACGACGGTGAGAGTAAAAGCAGCGGCGAAAATGAGGAAAACGGCAGCGAGGCAAAGATCTACCGAATGAAAGTCGACCTCGACTCGATGTCGGACGGCGACAGGCGGCGGTACGGCGCAAGCCGCATCATCGTGCGCATATCGCCGCTTTTGATATATTCCGCGTTTCTGCTTTCGGCGGCGCTCATATTTTACTTCACGAAGCTGAAAAAACCGCTGCTTCTTTTGGACGGCGCGACGTCGAAGATCGCGGACAACGATCTCGACTTCTCCCTCGACTACGATGGTCGCGACGAGATGGCGAAGCTTTGCATCGCGTTTGAGAAGATGCACTCCGCGCTCGACGAGAACAGCCGCCGCATGATGCGCATGATGGACGAGCAGAAGGAGCTCGACGACGCGTACGCGCACGACCTGCGCACGCCTGTCGCGGTGCTGAAAGGCTACACGGATATGCTTGCAAAGTATATACCGACGGGGCAAATGGGGAAAGACGAGGTGCTCGACACCGTGCGCACGATGTCGGCGCACATAGCGCGGCTCGAACGGTTCGCAATGAGCATGAACACGGCGCAGCGCATAGCGGACCTCGCAATGATCCGCGAAAACGTCCCCGCCGACGGATTTGTTTCTCGTCTGCGCTCGACCGCACAGCTTATGTGCGCGGGCAGCGGTATTTCATGCGATGTCAAGTCCGAGATCGGCGCGCAGACGCTCAACATAGATGCGTCCGCAGTCTTTGAGGTGTACGAGAATCTGCTCTCGAACGCGCTGCGGTTCGCTTCATCAAGGATAGATGTGACCGTCGCGGACGAGGACGGCATGCTCTCCGTCCGTGTCGCCGACGACGGCGTGGGATTTTCGCCGAAGGAGCTCGTCTCGGCGACGAAGCCGTATTTCAGCGGCAGACAGGACGATGACGGCGGTCAATATCACCTCGGACTCGGGCTACACATATGCAAAACGCTCTGCGAGAAGCACGGCGGCTCGCTCACGCTCGAAAACGCGGACTGCAGCGGCGCCGTCGTCACGGCAAAATTCGCTGTGTGAACAAAAGTTTCAGTCAACCGTTAGAAAAAAGTTATAATTCCATATTAAAATGATCGTGTAAAAACGGTCATTTTTTTACGGAGGAAAAACAAACAACATGAAAAAAACAAACCGTATCATATCGGGTCTTTTGGCGGCAGTGTTATTGCTGTCGGCGACAGCGTGCGGCGAGGGCGAAGGCATAAGCGAGGCGGAAGCCGCCGAGTCGCAAAACGTCGACTTTCAGAAGAACATGCATCAGGCGAACGTGTTCATGCTGAATTCGCTCTGCGAGACCGACGAGGGCATCTACTTCTACCACAACAGGCTATGCTTTATCGACAAGAAGTCGGGCGCTGTGACCGTCGTGTGCGGCAAACCCGACTGCACGCACGAGAACGGCGACTGCAACGCCCTCATCGACTCCGACAGCATGTGGGAGTCGGGAGGACGCCTCTACTACACGACCGAGGACTACGAGGACGGCGAGCGCGTCAACTATGTCTATTCGATAGGCCTTGACGGCAGCGGCCGCCGACGCGTGCAGCAGCTCGACCCGAAAAAGGGCGGCGACAACACCATCGTCGTAAACGAACCCGTGTTCCACCGCGGGTACGTGTACTTCGAGTATAACGACGTCTTATACCGCTCGCCGCTCGGCGGCAGTCCCGCCGACGCCGAGACAGTATGGGGCACCGATGCCGGCGACGCCGGCAACACGACCGTCGGCAATCTGACCGTTTACGGCGGGAACCGCACCGCGTACGAGATGTGGGCGGACGGCGACTATTTCTACTTCATGACCGACGTCGCTGACCCCGACGGCACGAGCTCGCCGGCGCTGTTTGCCTATGACACGAATACCGGCGAGGTGAACGAAGCATGGACTGCGCCGTCCGTCGACGTCGTCGGCGAATACGAGGGCTGGGACAAGACGATAAGCGGAAGCAGACCGTCGATGAGTCAGTGGTACGTGAGCGGCGGATACATTTATCTGTTCTTCTCCGCGAACGGTCTTTGGAGATGCAAGCTCGGGACGAAGGAATACGAAAAGCTCGCGGACACGACCGAGCACGCCGAATACGGCAGCGCCGTATTCTTCGACGGCGGCATGATACTGCTCAACGACATGCCAGAGTGGAGCGATATACTCGGCAGATACACGTTCGGCGGCGGTCACATCGGCGGAGACAAAGCGTTCGTATACGGTCTTGACGGCAGCTTCAAAAACGAGCTTTCGCTCGACAGTATTGCGGACGAGTTCGGCGATGTGAGCAGCTATGATTTTCTCGCCGTATCGGACGGGTGCCTGTACCTCATCGCCGACGTGACGGAGATGAGCGACTACGAGAGCGACGGCAACGTCGGCATGCAGATGGTGACATCGCAGCGCAAGGCGATGTTCAGAATCGACACGGAGAGCGGCGAATGCATGCATCTGTGCGATCTGCAATAATCTGCAAAGGAGAGTGAAAGAATGAGAAAATTTATAAAAATGACAGTCGCCGCATTACTTTCGGCGCTGACGGTCGCGTCCGCGTCGTCGTGCAGCGGCATAATCGAGTCGACGGTCGAGTTCCAGCGCGATATGCACCAGTCCGACTATTACCGTCTTGACAATGTCTGCGAGACCGACGACGGCTACTACATCCTCTACGGCGGTCATGAAGCGTACTTTATCGAAAAGGAGACGCACAGAATAGCGCTTTTATGCACGAAACCCGAATGTGCGCACAACGACGATACGTGCAACGCCAACATCAGCGGCGGCGTTTTGTGGGAGTCAGACGGACGCCTCTACTACACGAACAGCACACTGCTCGAAGAGCACGGCAAGCTCGTCGACCACGGCGAGCGCATATACTCGACCGCCCTCGACGGCACCGACCGCCGCGTCGTGCAGGATCTCGAATTCGAGCCGAGCGGCAGCTCGACGCACGTCTACCCGATACTGCACCGCGGCTACGTCTATTTCTTTTACAGCGGCGTATTCTACCGCTCGCCTCTCGGCGGCAAGATCAAAAAGCGCGCCGAGGCGCTTTGGGGCGAGGAGATAGAGGGCCAAAAGGGCAGCCTCCAAGTCTACGATTCTATCCCCGTCGGACACAATTTCACGCTGTGGGCGGACGGCGACTTCGTCTATTTCATGGCGAACGTGATGCAGCCGGACGGCACGTACAAGGACACGCTTTTCGCATTCGACACCGTAAAAGCGGAGGAAAATAAAAAGGATAAAAAGAAAGACGACGACGAGACCGCCGAGCCGCTCGTTAAACAGGTGTGGGAGACGCCGGACGCCGACGTCGTCGGCGAGTGGACGGAGACGGGCGTTTCGGTCACGAAATGGTACGTACACGACGGGTACATATACTTTTACCTCTCCGGCGGCGACTATTGGCGGTGCGAGCTTGCGAGCGGCGAATATGAAAAATTAGCCGACACGCACGAAGTGACCCCGTATGGCAAGGCAATATTTACCGACGAATACATGTGCCTTTTGAACTCTGTGCCCGAGGATCGGAGCCTGCCGGGATTCGTGATCGCGGAGGGGTCGCGCTACGACTATCTGCACCTTGTCGGCGGCGACACGTTCTACGTGTACGGTCTTGACGGCGAGCTTTTATGCGAGCTGTCGCTCTCGACCATATATGAGCAGTTCGACGGCGTCGTGAACGTCGAGCCCATATTCTGCTCCGACGGCGGCATATACTTCGTTGCCGAGGCGGAGACCGTTATCGGCGGCAGCGAGACCGATCAGGACAACTGGTTTTTGGCGGGCGGGAAAAAGAAGTACGACTATATCCTGTGCCGCGCCGACATCGAAACGGGCGAAGTCGAGGTCATCATCGACTGGGAGAGAACGTGAGGTAATATGAAGTTAGAACTGATCAACCTCACAAAAAAGTACGGCTCATTCACCGCGCTCGACCGTGTGAACGTCACCTTCACCGAGGGCATATACGGCATACTCGGCGCGAACGGCGCGGGCAAGTCGACGATGATGAATCTTCTGACCGACAACATCGCGCGCACAGAGGGAAAGATACTGTTCGACGACGGCGCAGACCCGTTCGACTCCGACGGCGCCGACATTCTGACGCTCGGACGCAGCTTTCGCCGCGTCCTCGGCTATATGCCGCAGGAGCAGGGCTGTTACGACCACATGACGGCGGAAACGTTTCTGTTCTACATGGCGGAGCTCAAAGCGATACCAAAAAAGCGCGCGCGCGACGAGATAGAAAAACTTTTGACCGCCACAAATCTTTACGATGTGCGTCACAAAAAGTTAGGCGGCTACTCGGGCGGCATGAAGCAGCGCGTTCTCTTGGCGCAGGCGCTGCTCGGCGACCCGAAGGTCGTCATACTCGACGAGCCGACGGCGGGCCTCGACCCGAAGGAACGCATCCGCATACGCAATTTCATCTCGTCGCTGTCGCGCGGACGCATAATCCTCCTCGCGACCCACATCGTCAGCGACATCGAGTCGATATCGGACAAGATAATAATGATGAAGCGCGGACGCGTCGTCGGTATCGACACGCCGTCCGAGCTTATAGGCAGCGTCGCCGACAAGGTAAAGGAGCTGCCGTGCCGCGCCGAGGACCTCGAGCGCATGCAGGAGCTGTACCGCGTCGGCAACGTGTTCCAGCGTCAGGGAAAGACGTGGGTGCGCGTCGTCGGCGACACGCTTCCCGACGGCGGGCAGTACGTGCCCGACCATCTGTCGCTCGAGGACGTGTACCTCTATTATCTCGGAGCGTGACCGAAGATGAAAGAACTCAAACGCATTTTATCAAAGCCGCGCACGGTTCTGGCGCTCGCGCTCATAATACTTGCGAACGCGGTGCTTTTCGTGCGCGAGCAGGTCAAAAACGATTACGGACTCGACGTCTCGCTTCCGCTCGGCGGCACTGTCATAATGTTTGACACCGTGACGGTCACGAGCGAGATCGCGGACGCGCGCGGCGCATACGCGCACTACCTCGACTGGATAGAAAAGGTACGCGATATGGCGCCGTCAGACGCCGCCGAATATCTGCGTTTGCA
Source organism: uncultured Clostridia bacterium (assembly GCA_947624945.1). Taxonomy (GTDB): domain Bacteria; phylum Bacillota; class Clostridia; order Oscillospirales; family CAG-272; genus DTU064. The sequence goes on from CANQMJ010000013.1 coordinate 22,433, forward strand.
GAAAGACGCGCTCGCGGACGCCATCGCCGCCGACAGGGATAAAAACGACGGCGATATCGACGAGGACGCGCGCCTCGACTATGCCGCCGTCAACAGCCTCATCGACCGCGTCGACTATATCGCCGGGTACGGAGAGCTGCTCGACAATATCCGCGCAAACAAGGAAAATCTCTTGTCGTTCTCCATCTTCAATAAGCCCGGCAGCTTTTCGAGCCGCAACATAATAAAGACCGCGGACGAGTTCGAAAAGTTGGAGGACGTAAAGCTGACATTGGGTGCCGACGGTGCCGTCGACGCGCTTTTATCGTTTCACATGACCGACTATCTTTTGACGCTTGCGCTGACGCTGTTCGCGCTGTCGTTTTTGGAGGAGCGGCGCGCGGGACTGTGGGCAGTCGTATATGCGTCCCCGCGCGGACGGCTTCGCCTCGCCGTCAAAAGAACGCTCATATTGCTTTTCGTCTCCGCCGCGTTCGTCTTGATACTTTACGGGACTGACCTCATGCTCGGTTTCTCCGTTTACGGCGGCATCCGCGACCTCGGACGCACCGTGCAGTCGGTGGAGACGCTCGGCAGGCTGCCCATTATTACTACCGTCGGCGGATTTCTCGTCCGCTATTTCATTCTGCGCGCCGCAGCAGCGTTTTTAATCGGACTGCTTTTGTGGCTGCTGCTTTCCGCCGTAGACAACGTGAAATACGCTCTTGTCGCCGCCGCGTTTGCGATCGCGGTCGAATACAGCCTTTACACGTTTCTGCCGGTGCAAAGCGCGTTCAATGTGTTCAAATACTTCAATATCTTCACCTACATAAGCCTCTCCGATCTCTACACCGACTACCTCAACGTCGACATCTTCTCGTACCCGCTCGGCATACGCGCGGTGTCGCAGTCGGCGCTTCCGTTCCTGTGCATTTTCGCCGCGTCCGCGTGCATTTTTGCCATGTGCACAAAACGCCCCGCGTCGGGACGCGACATTTTAGGCCGCGCCGCTTACATCATCAACAGCGTCACGGACAAGCTCTTGCGCCGCTTTCACATGCTCGGCATGGAACTGTATAAGACGCTGTGGATAGGGAAAGGCGTCGTCATCGTCGCGCTGCTCGCGTATGCCGTGACTGAGCTGACATTCTCCGTCAGCGTGCCGGTCAAAAGCCTTTCGGAGCAGACGGCGAGGGAGTACACGGTCGAGTTCGCGGGCCTGATAACGGACGATACCCTTTCCCGCATGGACGCGGAACAGGAACGACTTGAAGGCGACGTCGCCGCGTATGAGGACGCTCTCATCGCCTATGACCGCGGCGAGCTCGACTATAAACATCTGAACGTGCTCGCCGCATCTGCGTCGACGGCGAAGACGAAGCTCGAGGGACTCGCCGCCGTCCGCGAACGCGTGCAGTCGCTGACCGCGCTCGGCAAGGAGTACGGCATCGAGCCGTGGCTCGTCGACGAGATACCGTTCGAGAGCGTGTACGGCGCACGCGCGCAGTATGAGCGGCGGACGGCGGCGCTGACGGCTGTGCTCGCGCTAACGCTTATCCTTGCCGCGAACGTCACATACGAGCGTCAGTCCGGAATGCAAAAGCTGCTCTCCGCGTCTGCGCGCGGACGGGGAACGCTCATCGAGCGCAAGCTCGCGACGGCGGCAATCGCTGCCGCCGCCGTGTGGCTGCTCGTCTACGGCGCGGAGCTGCGCACGTTTATGTGCGACTTTACCGTCACCGCGTGGGATGCGCCGGTGCAGTGCGTCGCGATGATGCAGAAATTTCCGTTTCACATCACGGTCAGGGTATGGCTCGTACTCCTTTACCTCTATCGGTACGTGTGCCTTTACTGCGTCTCCGTCGTCGTGCTCGCCGTTTCGTCGTTCGCGTCGCGGACGGAGGCCGCGTACGTCGCCGCGTGCGCCTTGACCGTTATTCCGTCGCTGCTCTACGCATACATGAACGTGGATGTGCTCGCGCCGATCTCACTGATCGTGCCCGTCGAGGCGATGTCGCTTTTGACTGACGCGGGCGGCGCCGTTTCCGCTTTGCTCGCATGGAGCGCGGCTCTTGCGGCTGTTACGGCGGTCGCGATCGTTTGGCTTTTCGTATCGGCAAACGGCACGAAGAGAAGGATATCCCGAACGTGAAAAAACAAAACCGTTCTGCGACATCAAAGAACAAATACACCGATAAACCGTGGGGCGCCTATACAAAAGGCGCCCCGTTCAAAACCTTATTTCAAGTCCAAGAACTTTCCGTACGCTCGCGCATAATTGAGCCCGCTCCACACCGTCATGACAGCCATAAACGCCATCGTCGCGTATGTTAGGATATGGTATTCGGCAACGACATTCACTATCGGGATATAGCCGAATATCACGGGCTCGAGCAGCGCCGTCAAAATAAACGTTATCTGCGACACCGTCTTAATTTTGCCGAGCATATTCGCCGCCAGCGCCGTCGCCGACGCCTTCCCCGACACCACCATGCGCAGCGACGTGACCGCCAGCTCGCGGAAGATAACTACGAGCGTCAGGCACAAGAGCAGCACACGCATATATGAAAACGCGTCGTTCGCCAGCATCGTGATGAGCGCCGAGAACACCATGAACTTGTCAGCGACCGGGTCCATGAACTTGCCGAAATCGGTCACAAGGTCATACTTTCGCGCAATTTTGCCGTCGAGCATATCGGTCAGCGACGTCACACCGAACACAGCCGCAGCGATGATGTTCACCCACGGCGCCGGTATCCCGACCGTCATGACGACGACGAACACGGGAACGAGCGCGACGCGCAACAGCGTCAGTTTATTCGGTAGATTCATACGTCAGCCTCCGCAATTATCTTTTCATTTCAACGACCTCGCCCTTGAGGTCGTAGTCGAGCGTCTCTGTGATCCTGACGCGTATATGCGCGCCGGGTTCGGGGCGCTTTTTCTCGGGAATGGAGAAATACACTTTCCCGTCGACGTCGGGTGCGTCCCACTGCGTGCGGCCGAAGCACGAGTCCGCGACATAGTCGTAGCCCTCATATATGACCTCGATCGTTTTGCCCACATGCTTCGCGTTCAGCTTCGCCGAAATCGGCAGCTGCACCGACATTATCCTGTCGTAGCGGTCCTGCTTCGTCTGCTCGTCGATCTGACCGTCGAAGTCATAGGCGGGAGTGCCCTCCTCGCGCGAATACGTGAACGCGCCGAAGCGGTCGAACTTCGTCTCACTGATGAAGTCGACGAGCTGTTCGAACTCCTCCTCCGTCTCGCCGGGGAAACCGACGATCGCCGTCGTGCGTATCGCGATGCCGGGGACGCCTTCGCGCAGTCTGCGCACCGCGTCGCGGACGCATTTCTCGCCGCCGTGGCGGTTCATGCGTTCGAGCACCGACTCGGCGACGTGCTGCACGGGCAGATCTATGTATTTGACGACGCGCGGATTGTCGCGTATCTCGCGAATGAGCTCGTCCGTGATCTTATCGGGATAGCAGTACATGATGCGCAGCCACGGAATATTCGTCTCGACCGACAGGCGATGCAGAAGCTCCGCCAGCTTATATTCGCCGTAGATGTCGATGCCGTACCGCGTCGTATCCTGCGCGACGAGGATGAGCTCGCCGACGCCCATATCGTCCAGCGACTTCGCCTCCTCGATTATATCCTCCATCGTGCGCGAGCGGTGGCGGCCGCGTATGTACGGTATCGCGCAGTACGAACATCTGTTGTCGCAGCCCTCCGCGATCTTGATGTACGCGTAAGCGTCCGTCGTGACGACACGCTCGCCGCCGAGCGGCGCCGCATCCTTGTCGCCGTATGCGGCGAACTTTTCGCCCCTCTCGACGGCTCTGACGGCGTCCACTATCTCATGCACCGACCCGACGCCGAGCACGGCGTCGACCTCGGGCATCTCCTTCATTATCTCGTCGCGGTAACGCTCGGGCAGACATCCCGTCACGATTATGCCGCGCAGACTGCGATTTTCCTTGAGCCACGCGACGTCGAGAATGCTGTCGATGGCCTCGCGGCGCGCCTCTTCCAGAAACGCGCATGTGTTCACAACGATGATGTCCGCCTCCGTGTCCTCCGGCGTGATCTCATACCCCGCGTCCGCGAGCAGCTTGAGCATCACTTCCGTGTCCATCAGATTCTTCGCACACCCCAGCGATATAAAGCCTATTTTCATTGCTCTTGTGGCGGGGAGAAAACTTTTTGAGAAAAGTTTTCTCCCCGCACCCCTCTTTCAAAAACTTTTACTGACTTGGTTTTTTATTTTTAACTTTATTTGTACGTTGATTTGAAATCAGCCCGTCCCGTTCGGTGCTCGACTTCGTCTCCGCCTTCGGAAAACAATATCTTCAGAGAGAACTTAAGATAAACACTATTTGGTCCGCTTTTGTGAGGGGAGCATCTCCTCACTGCGTTCGGAGCTGCCACACTTTCCGCAAAGCGGAAAGTGTCGGAGGTTTGGAGCGTAAGCGACAAAACTCCCAACTTTCTACAAAAAGGTTCCTCGTAAATAAAAGTTTCCCTCCAACTAAGAGTTAGCAATATAAAATAAAAATATCAAAACTTTTACTGATGAGGTTTTTACATTCAGTTAAATCTGTACGTTAATTTGAAATCAACCGCCTCTATAAATCAACGGTTTACTTTTTCTCTACTTTTTCCCCGCAGTACGGGCAAAACTGACCCGACGTAACAAGAACTTTTCCACAGTGCGGGCATTTGTTTGCCGATATCTTCATTACACCGCCCGCAATAAGCGCCGCGAGTCCCGCCGCCGCGATATAGGCGCAGACGGTGACGCCGTCGTAATTATCGTTTGCAATCATCAGCCCCATCACGAGCATGTCTATGATGAGGACAAACGCGGCAGCAACCGCCGTAATGTTCGCAGCCTTTTTCATCATTATACATCGCCTTTCTGCGAAAGGCACCGACGAGGTTATGAAACCGTTTGGTGCAACTTTCGACTTTGTTCAAAA
>CANQMJ010000014.1 GCA_947624945.1 uncultured Clostridia bacterium
CCTGGACGGATTGGACATAGGCGCCTGGACGGCAAACGACTGCCAGGACACCAGCAATTACATTTGGCTGGAGGGGAAAATGTTCCGGCAATGTACAATTTATTGCGTTAAGGAAAATGCTCCTGAAGGGCTGGATTTCTCCCAGGCTATATTAAGATTCACTTTAGAGGATCATCAGACAGGCACACAGCAAGAGTTTTCTGTCCCGCTGGATCTCAGCGGACTTGGCGACCGCTGATCAATTTTCGTTCCGTTAAAAAAATGCGTTGGCTGAGGCGATCCTCCGCAAATTACATCATATATTAAGGAGATATCTGTTATGAAAAAAATTATTGCATCTGTTCTGACTTTCTGCATTTTGTTCGCTTTAGCTGCCTGCGGCAGCAATGATAACGTCGGCGGCGGGACGGACGCTGTCGGCGGGAACGGCGCGCAATCAAATCCCGGCGGCGAGCAGACTGTCGGTAATAGCGGCGAGAACGTTGACAAAGACGGCGGCGATTTCGTTCCCGTCGGGAATCTCACCTACGGCAACGAGCCGAACAATCTTTATCAGAGGTCAAACGCTCCCTGCTTCGGCGACGGTAATGCTTACTTTATCAACTCGGAAAGCGAGATCGTGAGCGTTCCGCTCGACGGCGGCAGCGAAAAAACAGTCGGCGCGATCGGCGGTCTTACGAAATACAGCTGGACGCCGTGCTGCATAAACTGGTATCAGGGAAGCGTTTATTATGTGGTCGTATGGGATCGCGAGGATTCCGAAGGACGCTACATCGAAATACGCTCGATGAACGTTTCGACCGGTGAGGAATCCGTCGTCCTGACATGCGAGGACAACGATTACAATTCGTGCGGCAGAATGCTCATCATCGGCGACAACCTGTTTTACGAGTGCTATAACCTCAAAAACAACAGCACGGCGATAAAGGTCTTTGATCTTAAGGATTCTAAAGAGAACCAGATCGTCAAAAAAACGGTGAGCTCGTTCGCGAATCCGACAATATTCGCCGCCGACAGCCGCTATGTGTACATAATGATCGACGGCGCGGGAATATTCAGAACGCCGTGGTCGGGCATCTACGGGGATGAACCCGAGTGCGAAAAGCTCGTTGACGAGAGCGTGATGAAGAACACCATGATCATTACAGACGAGGGCTTTTATGCCGTTATAATCGATAGTGACGGCAATCGAAATTTCGTGCACTATAAGTTTGATTCGTCAGCCGCCGACTGGCCTTATGAGACGGTCGCTTCGGGCTTATCGGACGGCAGTCCCGAATCTGAGTCGGAGGATCCCGCAGGCTCGCTGATCTATTATGCCGACGGCTGGATGTTAAACGGTTCGTATTCCGCGTACTTGAGCGGAGCCGTGTATATTTCGCAGTCTGCGGATTTCACGCAGTCAAAGTCCGCCGGCGAGCTGGTGCTTGCCTACGAGGATATCATGCACCCGGGTGCGTATGATGGAACGCTATATATTATTGTTGAGGGCTCGGAGGGCCTGAGCTTGCACACGCTGACGGCGGACGGAACTTATCAATAATTTACAGGGATGAAATTATTATGGATCCTGAATGTGAACCGGTGAACGGACTCGTTGCCACGGTGCTTGGGGCGCTCTGCGGAGCGGCGAGTACGGCGTGCAATATACGAGCAAACAAAGCCGTGACTGCATCATGGAGCGACAATATAAACAAAGACTACAACGGAAGAAAAAGTAAAAGATAAAACTGCACTCGAAAAAAGGACGGCATGCCGTCCTTTTTTTCATAAAATTTTGCAAAAACGGAAACCTTTTGCGTGTTTTTTACGTCTAATATGGTAAAGGAAAATTAGGACAATGCGATGCGATGAAAAATCTGTCGCAATATGTTTTAACTTTTGAACTTTTTGTGAATTATGAAGCGCGGCACTTGACACGGTAAAATGCGGAGAATATAATTTAGGCAAATAAAGATAATAAACGGCGGAAAGGAGCGGAATTGGAAAAGACGGAGAATGAAAAAAACGCGTCGGTGTGCCCGATGATAGCGGTACATGATCTGCGGAAAGAGTACTATGTCGGCGACGAAACAGTCGTCGCGCTGCGCAGACTCAACTTCACCGTGAGTAAGGGCGAGCTGTGCTGTATTTTCGGCACGTCCGGCTCGGGTAAGAGCACACTTCTCAATCAGCTCGCGGGACTTGAAAAGCCGACGGCGGGCGAGGTGCATATAGGCGGCGTGACAGTGTCGGAGCTCAAAGAAGAGGAGCTTGCATCGTTCAGGCAGAGCCATATAGGATTCGTGTTTCAGTCGTACAATCTCTTGCCGTTCATGACGGCGACGGAAAACGTCGCGCTGCCGCTCATGTTCCGCGGAGTGAAAAAAGACGTGAGACTGCGTGCGGCGCGAAAAATGCTGAAGCGGGTGGGACTTGCGGACAGAACGGAGCATTATCCGGGGCAGATGTCGGGCGGTCAGCAGCAGCGCGTCGGAATCGCGAGGGCGTTCATCAGTCACCCCGACGTGGTGTTCGCCGACGAGCCGACGGGCAACCTCGACTCGAAAACGACGATAGAAGTAATGGACATGATACGCGATTTCGCGCGAAGCTATAACCAGACGGTCGTGCTCGTCACGCACGACCCCGAGCTCGCGGATTACGCGGACAGAATATTGACGCTCGTTGACGGAAAGATAGTCAGCGACACGAAAGGAGCAGCGGTAAAATGAACGTATTCGGAAAAAACATAAACAGATCGGTGCTTGTAAATGTGATCTGCGCCGTATTGACGGCGGCGGCGCTTTTGTCGTTCGTTCTGCCGTCGGCGGTGTTCGCGGCGGGAGAAACTACGGCGCCGAGAGAGGACATCGTGTCCGAGCCGTCGTCCTTGAGCATATCCGATCTGGCGGATCAGGTCGTAACAAAGGACGGAAAAGTAGTCAAGACAGTAGAAAAAGGCGACATCGTCACCGTTACCGCACATTTCAGATGTGAGACTTTATCTGTCGAGGATTGCTTTACGGAAGCGGTCGGCGATAATATAATCTACTATTTGAAGTCATATAAGCTGTCCGACAGCTTTAACGAAACAGAAAATACAAGCGTCACGGCAACGGTAAATGCACAGACCGAAAACAGTCCGCTTGAAGTTGTTATTACTGCTTCAAATATCGTATACAGCGGAAACGGCAACAAGCTGATACTCCGAGTCATCAATACCGGATCATACGACGAGATCACGCTCCCCGTCTCCGAATGCGTCGAGTATGTTGAGCCCGACGAGCCGCCGGTAAGGACCGAAAAGCCGGTGGTCGAGATATCATACCGTAAATACGGCAGCGTAAATGCCGGAGCAGAGTTAACGCTTTGGGTTGAGGTGCAGAACAAAAGCGACAGATGCGCGCTCGAATATCCCGAGCTTACGGTCACGTCCGCATCGTCGGGACTAACGCTGCTTGACGCAAACCCGGAACATAAGCTCGACGATATAAGGCGCGGAGATACAGCGTCCGTCCCTGTGACGTTAAAAGTTAGCCCCGATATCACCGATCTGACCGAAACGCTCAACGTAAGTCTTACATATGAGTACGACCCCGGCGACGGCAGCATACAGGACGGAACGGAAACGGCGGAGCTGATAATACCGGTGACGCCGGAATCGCTGACTGTGAAAACACCGCCGACGCTCCGCATAACGCGCGAGGAAATGGAACCTGTCAGCGCCGGCGAGCAGTTTACGCTTCGACTTTCGATACTGAACGAAAGCGGCGAAATGGCGGCGCTGTCGCCTGTCGTAACGATATCGGACAGGGGCGACTTTACGCTCATCGACGCCACAGTGTCAAAGAAAATAGGAAATATAGCGGCTCAGTCGACAGCCGTCGTCGAACTCGTTTTGCGCGCGCCCGATAAAATAACGGAGCAGTCGCATGAATTCGGTATAAGCGTTAGCTACGGTTACGAAGGCTCCGTTGAGAACAAAACATCGTCCGAGCAGGTGATAGTGCCGACGGTGCCGACGCCGGAGAAAACGCCCGATACGACGGAGCCGGAAAAGCCTGTCGACAAGCCGATAATAAAAATTACACGCAGTGAGCTCGGAACGATAAAGGCGGATCAGAGCATCACGCTGACCGTGACGGTCGAAAATCTCGGAGATGTGACGATCGACGACGTCAGAGCAAAGATAGCGGGCAGCGACGAATTTATGATAATGGACAGCGCGGAAACGCATTACCTTGCGCCGCTCGACGCCGGAAAGAGCACGTCGTTCACGGTGAAGCTGAAAGCACCGTCGGCTATAAGCAAGGAAAGCCAGAGCATTTCCGTCAGCGTTGAGTTCACATATCAGTCTGCCGGAGAGACGATTTCTGCGTCTGCCGAGGAGACACTGTTCGTGCAGACGAAAAAGACAGAGCCTGCGGACACGACGATGCCGCCGGCGGACGAGCAGGGTGCGACGCCGAAGGTGCTCATATCGAAGTACGGCTTCGGCGACGAGGCGCAGGTCGCGGCGGGCTCGACGTTCGACCTCAATATGACGTTCTGCAACACGAGCGCCGATTACGAAGTCGAAAACGTGATGATAACGCTGACACCGAGCACGGGACTGTCGATAAGCTCGTCGTCGAACACGATATATTACGCGTCGATGGACGTCGGCGAGGAGCTGAGCGAGACTGTCGGCATACAGGCGCTGCCGACTGCCGAAACGGGTTCGATAAGCATAAACGTGACGATCGAGTACCAGTACAAGGTCGCGGGAGCATATCAGTCTACTTCGATACAGCAGAGCATAGCGATACCGATATATCAGCCGGACCGCTTTGAAGTCGAGTTGTCGGGAGTGCCCGAGTTCGCGACGGCGTATCAGGAGATGTATATCTCTATGCCGTACATAAACAAGGGTAAGAGCACGATATCGAACGTCAGAGCCGAAATAGTGTCCGAGGACGGCGCGGTCTCGGCGCTCCAGACGGTGCAGAACCTCGGCAACTTCGAATCGGGCAGAAACGGAACTATCGACTTTATCGTAACGCCGAACATGTCGGGCGAGGTCACGTTCACTATACGCATAACGTACGAGGATCCGAACGCGCAGGAAAAAACGCTCGACTATCCCATAACGCTCAACGTCGAGGAGCCGTACTATCCGCCGTATGACGATCCCGGCTATATCGACGATCCGACCATTGACCCCGGCACGGAGGAAAATAACGGTCTGCCGTGGTGGGCGTGGGCGCTCATCGGCGCCGGCATTATTATCGTTTTGACGATAGTTATCGTCAAGGTGACGAAGCGCCGCAAGCTGAAAAAGTCGCACAGACGCGAGTTCAGCTGGGACGACGTAGACGATGATGCAGAAGATGACAACGTAAACAGCGGCGTCGGCGACACGTATGTCGGCGGCAATCGGGACGGCAAAAAGTAATGAAAAAGATCGATCTTTTCATTCTGTGCATGCAGAACCTCTTTCGCCGCAAGTCGAGGACGATACTGACCGTCATCGGCGTCGTCATCGGGTGCTGCGCCATCGACATAATGGTGTCGATAGGCATAGGCTCGCGCGAGGCACAGGATGTGATGCTGTCGCAGATGGGCGACCTGACGCTCATAAACATCTACGACTACGGCGGATACATCGCTGAAGATGCGGGAGGCAGCGGCGAGAGAGCGGTGCTCAACGACGCCGCGCTTGACAGCTTTTCTTCTATCCCCGGCGTCGTCGCGGTCACGCCGAAACTGCAATTATACGATCTGCCGATAAACCTTTACGCAGGGCTTGGCGACAGATACCGTACTATGTGGCTCAGTGTTATCGGCATGTCGGACGACGCGATAGAGGCGCTCGGATATGAGCTTATAGAGGGCGACTACATAAACGGCGAGCAGTTCGCGGTGCTCGCGGGTCAGTATCTCGCATACGATTTCTGCGACACGAAACGTCCCGACGGCTACAACATGGTCGACAGGTATTCGACGGCGACGTGGGACGAGGAGACGCAGTCGTACACGAATTTTCCCGACCCGTACTTCGACATAATGACGACGCCGATAGAGGCGCGCATCGACACGGGAGAGGGCAATAAGCCCATCAAGCAGAAGCTGACCGTAGCGGGCGTTATGAAGGAGGACTACTCCAAGGGCTGGGAGACGTCGGAATGTCTCATAATGCGGCTCGAAGATCTCAAGCTGCTGCGCGATCAGTATATGCGCGCGACGGGCACAAAAAACGATAAAGAAGACACGTACGAGCAGGTCGTCGTCAAGGTCGACGACATCAAGCACGTCAAGGAAGTCGAGGACGCGATAAAGGAGCAGGGGTACAACACGAGCTCGATGGAGAGTATACGCGAACCGCTCGAAAAAGAGGCGCAGCAGCGCCAGCTCATGCTCGGCGGTCTCGGCGCTATCTCGCTGCTCGTCGCGGCTATCGGCATCACGAACACGATGATAATGTCGATATCGGAGCGCACGCGCGAGATCGGCATTATGAAGGCGCTCGGCTGCTATTTGCACGACATCAGAACGATATTTCTGATGGAGGCGGGCATGATAGGCGTCATCGGCGGCGTAATCGGCGTGGCGCTCAGCTACGCGATATCGGCGGCGATGAATCTCGTCTCGTCGGGCATGCCGATAACGTCGATATCGGACGCTATGGCAATACTCGGTCAGGTCGGCAGCAGGATGTCGGTCATGCCCGTGTGGCTCGCGCTGTTCTCGCTCTTGTTCTCGCTTTTCATCGGACTCATGTCGGGATATTATCCCGCGAACAGAGCGGTGAAAATATCGGCGATGGAAGCGATAAAAAGGGAATGATAAAATTAACGGGGGCAAAGCTTTTACAAAAGCTTTGCCCCCGCAGTATATTATTTTTATATCATTTATCCGCCGAAATCGCCGGTGACAGTCATGCAGTCGAGGTAGAGCGATTCGGGCAGCGTGTCGACGGCCTTGAATTCGACCGTGTTCGCGCCCTCTTTGAGTGTGACGTTCAGCGACGACGTTTGCCAGTCGCTGTGGTCCGCGCACGCGGACAGCGTCAGCGTGCCCTCCGCCTCGCCGTTCACGTAAACGTCGACGGTGCAGTCGGCGGTGACGGAGTAGCGGAGCGACAGCTCAAACTCGCCCGCTTTAGACGTCGACACGCTGTCGCGCGCCGACGCGGTCTTGTTCTTGCCGAATTTGAGATAACCCTGACCGTAGAAGTTGTCGACGCCCTGACCGCATCCGTTCTGCACGTTTGCCTCGACGTTCTTTATGTCGAAGCTCTCGGCCTCGTACTGGCGCGCGCCGGAATAGAACGCGGGCTGCACGGGAACTGTCGGTGCGGACGCCTTGTATGTCTTAGCCTTACCCGCGGTCGACGTGCCGTAGCAGTCTATCACTATGTCGACGGGACCGTTGTGCGTCACCGTGACGGTGTAGACGCCGTCCTTCCATTCGCCCGAGACTTTGCAGTTTTTCTGCGCCGTGCTGCGGTCCGTGAACGTCAGCGTCGGCTCAACCGCGGCGCCGCTTATGCGTATCGTCTCCTGCTTCGGCGACGGCTTATCCTCGTCGAAGTTGTTCATGTATATCTCTATTTTGTTCGTGTACTCTTTTATTAAGGCGGAGCCGTACGGCTGATGCGTTATTTCAAGAGTGTCGCACGTGTTGTATTTGAGGTTCAAGATTCCGCTCGCGGACTCACCGGTCTTGGTATACGGGTCGTATGTGACCCATGTGTTGTCGCACCGTCCCGCGTATATGTCGCCGGAGTATTCCTCCTCGTACATATCGTTGAACATCGCGACCTTATCCTCGATCGTCGACCAAACCTTCTTGATGTCGGACTGATTCATCTGAAGCGGTATCGTCTTTGATGCGTCGTCGAGCAGCTTGTATACGGTCGGTATCGTCGCGTAGCGTCCCGTGCGCTTGAAGGGGTTGTGATTGTCCTTTAAGTTACCGTCGCTTTCGAGGCGGTAAAGTCCCTCGAACAGGTTTTTATATGTACAGAAGCGCTCGTCGTTGTCGCCCGATATGATGTCCTGCACGACGAGCACCTTCGTGCGGTCTATGACCTCCTTGCGGCTCGGTATGCGTATCGTGCCGTCGATGAACTTGCGCCAAAAGTCGACGTAGACGTTCTCGCACTGGTCGAAGAAGCTCCATTCATGTACTTTATATCCGTCTGCGTCGGTCGTGTCGTGCGGCCCGCTTATGCAGTCGTTCCATATAAGCTCGGGACCGTCGATGACGGTCATGCCGCAGAGCGCCATGCGCTCAAGCAGCACGGGCAGACTCGTAGACAGACGGTACTGTTTCTTCGTCTCGGGCTCGGTATAGGGATAGTCGCTCCAGCCCGTATCGTCCCAGCGAACGCCGTAGTTGCCGCAGTAGCCGGAGATGAACGCGCCGTATACTTCGCTTTCGACGTCGGCGATATAGCCTGTCTGCGTGTACTTTTCTTCAAGGATGAAGTTCTGCGGATACGTGCGGCACGCCTCCTCCCAGTTCGCGTTCGTCTTGAGCATCGCGATGGGATTGAGCGCGGAGCCCCACTGATTCTCGCACCAGCTCACGTCAAGGTAGCCGCCGTACTTGTTGCACAGACGCAGAAGTGCCGAGAAATGGTCGTAGCGCTGTTGATACGTCGTCGGGAAGTCGGGCTGATCGAAGCCCCAGAACTGCTCGCAGTAGTTGTAGCCGAGGAAGTTGGGGTAATCGCGGAAGAACTCGGCGAAAAGCGTATCCTCGAGGTCATAGTCGGCGGGATAGTCGGGGAAGTGGCACTGACCGCCGCTCGCGGGCTGTATCATCGCCCACACGCCCTTGTCGGCGCACGCCTTAATCCACGAGTGAGCGAGCTGATAACCGTCGTTGACCATGTTCCAGCGGTGCTCGTCGGCGTTCCAGCTGATAGACATTGATATATTGAATATCACATACGGCTTGATGTCGTCGGGAACGAGCTCGACGATCTTTTCGGGATCGGCGTAGTTCCACGTGTCGATGTGCACAATCCACGCCGGCGACTTGTTCGTTATCGGACGGCGCAGAGCCGCGTCGGTGGGGTTCGTCTCGTCGTCGACGGGAGTCGCGTCGGGCATCTTCTCCGGCGCATCGGGCGCCGTTGTCCCGGGCGCACTGCCCGATGTCGATGCGCCCGTATCAGTGCTGTCGGGGTTTTTCTTCGTTCCCGAGCACGACGCGAACGCGAACAGCGATGCGGCGGCGAGCATGAGAGCCGCGCCTCTGATCAGCTTCATTTTCATAATTTCCTCCGAAAATTGTATGTCGGTACATCAATTTTAGCGGAGAATATGTATTTAGTCAATATAATTCGTACAAATCGCCGAAATTAGTTTGCGATATCGGAAACGTGCGTGAAATCAAAGACGGACGCAGATGAAACGGCGGCATCGTCACATTTGAATATTACAAAAAAGCGTTGATATATACAAAAGAGTCAATGCGCGTGCAGGCGTCTGTATTCGCTCGGCGTCGTGCCCGCGACGCGCTTGAATATCTTGCAGAAGTGGAACACGTCGCTGTAGCCCGTTATCGAGGCGATCTCCGATATGGACATCGAGTCGACAGCTAGCAGATCGCGGGCGCGGTTTATACGCGCGAAGTTGATGAATTCGCGTATCGTCATGCCCTCGCTGCGCGCGAATATGGCGCCGCAGTAGACGGGCGACAGGTTGACGACGTGCGCGAGCTCCTCGACCGTCATCGGCTCGCTCAGATGCTCGATTATGTACTCCTTTAACTTCTTGACGTGTCTGTTCGGCTTCTTTTCAGAGCCCGGGCACAACAGCCGCGACAGTATCATCATCAAAAGCCCCGCGCAGTAAAGCTCGTAGCCGTCGTTTTTCAGATACCACGCGTAGAAAAATTCCTTGAGGTCGCGCATAAAGACGCTGAGCGAGTCGAGGTGCGTCACGTCCGGCAGCGGCAGACTGTCGGCGCCGATGAGGTCGAAGTCGAACGCGTATATCTCCGCGTCGACGGTCGACTCGCCGACTTCGCGGTCAGAACCGCGGCGGCAGTATGTGACGTCGCCCTCGTGCAGTCTGTACGATCGTCCGTCCACCGTCATCGAGCACGACCCCTTCATTATGAACATAAGGTTATGATTTTCGAGACATTCGTTTCTTCCGCTCCATTTGCCGAGACATTCACGTATCACGGCGTATTTTACTATAGGAGCAAATTCAAGGTCCATTATAAAACTCCTTTATTATGAACATAAACTTCAATAGTTTATACATGTATTATAGTATATTCATATGATAAAATCAAGTCATAGGTAACAATTTATACATAAATAGGAGGATCACAATGAAAAAATTGTTTGCCTTTACATTGATCTGTGTCATGATGCTCGCTTTGGCGGTCGGCGTTTGCGCTGACGTTGAGAGCGACGTGGTCGAGATTGTGCCCGAAAACTTCGGAGCTAATGTCGCGGCAACGACCGCCGACGATCTCACATGGGAAAACGGCACCGTAACGGCGGTCGACGTACCGCTCTTCGGTCTGCAGCTGCCGAAGCCGATTCAGCTCGGCGAGACGGTAGTCGTAAAGATCAAGGGCACGTCCGAGGGCGACTTCCGCGTATGGCTGCTTGGTGCGGGCGAGAAGACGTTCTCCAACCAGTATAAGATGTCGGAAAACGGCTTCGTAGAGGGCGCGTTCGAAAAGACTATCGAGCTCACGGCGGCCGACTTCGACTCGGCAAATCTCACCGAGGCTGACAACCTCTGCATCAAGGGCGCCGCTTACGGCGTCAACATCGCGAACCTCACGATAGAGTCGGTAGAGATATACTACTGCTCGCTCGATGAATTTGCACAGCAGGTCGACACGTCCGAGATGGATGCTAAGCTCACCGAAGCGCAGAGCAAGCTCACTGAGCTTGAAGGACTCGTCAATGATATCGATGCGTTCGAGGAGGCTGTCGCAGCTTTGGAGAACGAGTATCTCCCTTACTTTGAGGAGATGGCGAACATCGGAGTCGAGGCTGCAACCGATGCGTACAGCGAGCTCTCGAACAAGGTGGAAGAGCTCCACGGTACCGCTATACTCAACAGTCTGAGCGATTACGTCAAGACGGTCGAGGACGCATATGCTAAGGCGAAGGAGTCGACAGACACATCTGTTCTCGAGGAGTGCTACAACGCAGCTAAGGAAGCAGCAGACCACGTATACGGCAAGAGCGTTCTCTATGATAACGCGCGCACAAAGGCTACCGAGCTCCGCGAAATGGCATCCGAGATAAAGGATAGGATGGATACGATACTGGCAACCGGTTCAGGAAATAATGAAACGGCTGCTGCAACCGGCGCCGGAACAGAGGCACCCGACAACGGAGCGACGGAGAAGAAGGATGAGGGCGGCTGCGGCTCGACTATGTCGGCGGTTGCGATCATAATCTCGACGGCGGCTGTATTCGGCTGCGCTGTGATCAAGAGAAAGCACTGATAGTGTAATAGCGTTCAGTCATGCGGGAGCCGCTTTGCGGCTCCCGCATCGCATTTTGCCGGCGGTGCAATTTTACTTTATTAAAATTGCAGATTTTACTTGACATCCGCCGCATTATGTGATATACTTCGCGTAATGAAACCGTTGACGCGGAGATAACGGCGGCTATGCTATCACAGAGAGCCCGCGACGCTGAGAGTCGGGTATAAAACAAGTCGTCAAATGGACCGCTGAGGGTGCGGAACAAATGCCGGGGACAGGTAAATGGACAGCGGGCGCATGTCGGTGACATGTGTGCGCCGCCCGATATGTCAGACAGAGTATTTCGCAACGTGTGCGCATACGTCAGTTGCGGAGGCATGACAGTGCCCGCAGAGCGCACGGCGAGAGCCGTGAATCAAGGTGGTATCGCGGATAAAGTTTTTTATTCGTCCTTGAACGAGTCGTTCGTTTGGGGGCGTTTTCGTTTGCTCCCGGCGGCTCGGGAGCAATTTTACTGTGAGGTGATAAAAGGGTGGATTTCAAACCGAGTCTTGACGAGGTCCGCGAGCTCGCGAAAACGGGGGAGTACAAGGTCGTACCCGTAAGCTGCGAGATGCTGTCGGACGTATGCACGCCTATCGAGGCGATGCGCATACTCAAAAACGTGTCGACGCACTGCTACATGCTCGAATCGGTCGCAGAGCGTGAGAAGTGGGGACGTTACACGTTCCTCGGCTTCGACCCGAAGCTCGAGATAACGTGCCTCGACGGCGAGATGAAAATAGGCGATGTGACCGTTCACACAAGCGACCCGTCGTCGTATCTGCGGCGCATACTCGCCGATTATAAAAGTCCGCATCTCGGCTATCTGCCGACATTCACGGGCGGTCTTGTCGGATATTTCGCATACGATTATCTCGCTTACAGCGAGCCGACCGTGAAGCGCGAGGTCGAGGACACGGAGTCGTTCCGCGACGTCGACCTGATGCTGTTCGACAAGGTCATTGCGTTCGACAATTTCAAGCAGAAGATAATACTCATAGTGAATGTGCCGCTCACCGACCCCGAGACGGGGTACAATAAGGCGGTGATGGAGCTGTCGCATCTGCGCGAGCTTCTGCTCCACGGCGAGCGCAAGCGCGAGCTGTCGGGGCACCTGACGGGTCCCGTCGAGCCGCTTTTCGACCGTGAGCGTTACTGCGCGATGGTGGAAAAGGCTAAGAATTACATACGCGAGGGCGACATATTCCAGATAGTTTTGTCGAACAGACTGACGGCGCCTTTCGAGGGGAGCCTGTTCGACACGTACCGCGTGCTGCGCACGCTGAATCCGTCGCCGTACATGTTCTACTTCTCGGGCACCGACGTAGAGGTCGCGGGAGCGTCGCCCGAGACGCTCGTGAAGCTTGAGGACGGAGTGCTGCATACGTTCCCGCTCGCGGGGACGCGTCCGCGCGGCAAAACGGACGAGGAGGACAAAGAGCTCGAACGCGGTCTGCTCGCCGATGAAAAGGAGCTTGCGGAGCACAACATGCTCGTCGACCTCGGACGAAACGACCTCGGCAGGATAAGCAAATTCGGCACGGTAGAGGTCGAAAAGCTGCACTCGATCGAGCGCTACTCGCACGTCATGCACATCGGCTCGACGGTGCGCGGCGTCATACGCGACGATCTTGACGCGCTCGACGCGATAGCGGCGGTCTTGCCTGCGGGCACGCTTTCGGGCGCGCCGAAGATCAGGGCGTGCCAGCTTATCGGCGAGCTCGAGGGGAGCAAACGCGGCATATACGGCGGCTCTATCGGCTACATCGACTTCGCGGGCAACATGGACACGTGCATCGCGATACGCATCGCGTATAAGAAAAACGGCAAGGTGTTCGTCCGTTCGGGCGCGGGCATCGTCGCAGACTCGGTGCCGGAGAACGAATACATGGAGTGCATAAACAAGGCTAAGGCGGTCATGAACGCACTTGAAGCCGCAGGGGAGGCGGAGCTATGATATTACTTATCGACAATTACGACAGCTTCGCGTACAATCTTTACCAGTTTATAGGCGAGATCGAGCCCGACATCAGGGTCATACGCAACGACGAGATGACGGTAGAGGAGATCGCGGAGCTTCGCCCCGACAGAATAGTTCTGTCGCCGGGACCGGGACGACCCGAGGACGCGGGCGTCATAATGGACGTGGCGCGGACGCTCGGCAAAACGATACCGACGCTCGGAGTATGCCTCGGTCATCAGGCGATATGCGCCGCGTTCGGCGCGACGGTGACGTATGCTTCGCGTCTGATGCACGGCAAGCAGTCGACGGCGAAATTCGACCTAGACTGTGAGCTGTTCGCGGGATGCCCCGAAACTGCGCCGGTCGCGCGCTATCACTCGCTCGCCGCAGACCCCGCAACGATGCCGGACTGCCTGCGTGTGACGGCTGTGACAGTCGACGGCGGCGAGATAATGGCGGTACGCCACCGCGAGTACCCGATATTCGGGGTACAGTTCCACCCGGAGTCGATAATGACGCCGGACGGCAAGACGATGATAAAAAATTTTATAAAAACCATATAAGGAGAAACAGTCATGATCAAAGAAGCGATAGCGAAGATAGTCGACAAGCAGGACCTCACATACGATGAGGCGTACTCGGTGATGAACGAGATAATGAGCGGCGAGACGACGCCGACGCAGAACGCGGCGTTTTTGGCGGCGCTTTCGACAAAGAGCACGAAGGCTGAGACGATAGTGGAGATCGCGGGCTGTGCGGCGGCTATGCGCGATCACGCGCTTTCGTGCGAGACGAATATGGACGTGTTCGAGATAGTCGGCACGGGCGGCGACAACGCGCACAGCTTTAACATCTCGACGATATCGGCGCTCGTCGCCGCTGCGGGCGGCGTCAAGGTCGCGAAGCACGGCAACCGCGCAGCGTCGTCGAAGTGCGGCGCCGCCGACTGCCTCGAGGCGCTCGGCGTCAACATCGACGAGTCGCCGGAGAAGTGCGTCGAGCTGCTCGAAAAGGTCGGCATGTGCTTCTTCTTCGCGCAGAAGTATCACGCGTCGATGAAGTATGTCGGCGCGATAAGGCGCGAGCTCGGGTTCCGCACGGTGTTCAATATACTCGGGCCGCTGACAAACCCCGGCAGACCGACAAAGCAGCTCCTCGGCGTCTATGACGAATACCTCGTCGAGCCGCTCGCGCAGGTGCTCATCAGCCTCGGCGTCAAGTGCGGCATGGTGGTATACGGACAGGATAAGCTCGACGAGATATCGGCGAGCGCGCCGACGTCGGTGTGCGAATTCCGCGACGGCTGGTTCCGCTCGTACACGATAGCGCCCGAGGACTTCGGTCTTGAGCGCTGCAATAAATCCGACCTCGTCGGCGGTACGCCCGCAAAAAACGCCGTGATCGCGCGCGCAGTCCTTGCGGGGGAGCAGGGTCCGCGCCGCACGGCGGTGCTCATGAACGCCGGCGCGGCGCTCTACATCGACGGCAAAGCCGACAGCATAGCGGACGGCATAAAGCTGGCTGGCGAGCTCATCGACTCGGGCAAGGCGGCAAAGGTTCTTGAAAACTTCATAAAGGTGAGCAACGAATAACAGATGAGCATACTTGACGAGCTTGCGGCGCACGCGAGGGAGCGCGTCGCCGCCGACCGCGAGGCGGTGAGTCTTGACCTTGTCAAAACGGGCGCGCAGACGCTGCCTAAGGGGGATTTTCCGTTCGAGCGCGCGCTTCGCGGTGATGGACTTTCCTTCATCTGCGAGATAAAGCGCGCCTCGCCGTCGCGCGGCATGATATCGCCGGACTTCCCGTATCTCAAAATCGCGCGCGAATACGAATCGGCGCACGCCGACTGCATATCGGTCCTGACGGAGCCCAAGTGGTTCCTCGGCTCGGACGACATTTTCCGCGACGTCAGAGTCGCGGTAAAGACGCCGATGATAAGAAAGGATTTCGTCGTCGACGAGTACCAGATATATCAGGCTAAGACGATGGGCGCGGACGCGGTGCTTCTTATATGCGCGATAACGGACACGAAGACGCTGTCGCGATATATAGAAATATGCGACTCTCTCGGTCTGTCCGCGCTCGTGGAGACGCACGACGCGGACGAGATAGAGTCGGCGGCGGCGGCGGGCGCGCGCATGATAGGCGTCAACAACCGCAACCTGCGCGACTTCACCGTCGACTTCGACAATGCCGCGCGTCTGCGCGACAGAATACCGTCGTCGGCGATATACGTCGCCGAGAGCGGCGTCAAGACCCCCGCGGACGCGGCGGCGCTTCGTAAGATAGGCGCGAATGCCGCGCTCGTCGGCGAGTCGCTGATGAGGGCGGAGGACAAACGCGCGATGCTGTCGGCGATGAGAGAGGCGGCGGGCGCATGAGCAGTACTTTGATAAAGCTGTGCGGCATGATGCGCGCGGACGATATCGCGGTCGCAAACGAGCTTTTGCCCGACTACGTCGGCTTTGTGTTCGTGCGCGGCAGGCGCAGATACGTCGACGCGGACGCGGCGCAGGCGATGCACCGTATGCTTGACGGGCGCATCTCCGCCGTCGGCGTATTCATCGACGAGACGGCGGAGGCGGTCTCGGAGCTGTGCCGCCGCGGCATCATCGACGCGGTGCAGCTTCACGGGAGCGAGGACGAGGACTATATCGCGCGTCTGCGGACGCTCACGGATGCGCCGATCATAAAGGCGATACGCGTTAGGAACGACGTCGATATCGACATGGCGAACGCGTCGACGGCGGATATGGTGTTGCTCGACGCGGGCACGGGCGGCGGGGTTACGTTCGACTGGTCGCACCTTGCGCGTGTGACGCGCCCCTATATCCTTGCGGGTGGGCTCGACTGCGGCAACGTCGCCGACGCGATAAAAACGCTTCACCCGTACGGCGTCGACGTCAGCTCGGGCATCGAGACTGACGGCGTCAAGGACGCGGACAAAATGCGGGATTTCGTAAGGATCGTGAGGGAAACGGAATGAGAGCGCCGTTTCAGATATTGGCGATCCCTTATAGGAAAACATCGAAGGCAGAGATGCAGTTTTGTGTTTTGCACCGCTCGGATGTTGATCAGTGGCAGTTTATTGCCGGCGGCGGTGAAGATGACGAAACGCCGACGGAAGCGGCAATCAGAGAAATCTTTGAAGAAGCAGGGATAAAAACAAACAATATTATAAAGCTGACGTCCATGGCGTATATCCCCGCGAATGTTATTTCGGAACAGCACCGGAAATATTGGGAAAAGAACACATATGTTATTCCCGAATATCACTTCGCGTTTGAATGTGATCCTGACATAAGGTTATCAAATGAGCATATCGGTTACGAGTGGCTGAGCTATGAGGACGCTGTGGCGCGCCTGACTTGGGATTCAAATAAAACGGCTTTATACGAATTGCACTGTCGATTGCTTGAAGAAGTTTGAGCCGATAAAGAAAGATTATTTTCTCCGTATCAAAATCGGCAGTAATTTTACATCAGCCTTAATTGTAAATTGGATTTTGAAGGAAAGAAAACCATGGTAATCAAGCGAGCCGCAAATTCGGAGATTGTAGATTTGGCAGAGTTGGCTGCTGAAATGTGGGATAGTTCGATTTCGGAATTGACAGCTTCATTCGCTGATTTGATGAGCAGTGAAAATGCCGCTTGCTTTATCGCATATCAGGGTGATTTGCCCGTTGGATTTGCGCAGTGTCAGCTTCGGAATGACTATGTAGAGGGCACAGAGACAAGTCCCGTTGGTTATTTGGAAGGTATATTTGTCAAAGAGGGTTTCCGTAGGTTGGGAATTGCATCCAGACTTTTGACTGAATGTCAGGAGTGGGCAAAAACAAAAGGCTGTACAGAATTCGCAAGCGATTGTGAAATAAGTAATGATGACAGCTTGAAATTTCACTTAAAGATGGGTTTTGCGGAAGCGAATCGAATTATCTGTTTCAGCAAAAAGCTGTGAGATAAAAACGACGGTTTTACGCTTGGTGAAGAAATCGGCGAGACAAGGAGAAAATAAAAAATGCGATTTGATTGGACAGATTATTATTCATCATACACGGAAACGGTGGATTCTTGGCTCGATGAGGATGCGAAGCGATTTACAGGGTGCGACGAAGGCTTTGATGAGTATTATCAATACTGGAAAAATGATCCTCAAACAAAGCTCGGAGAAAATTTTTGGGTGAAAATCATTTCAGCGGATGCTTTTCCTGTTGGAGTTATTGCAGTCGCATCATGGAATGAAATTTTCACTATATCGGAGTTTATCATCAGCACTGAAAAACGGGGCAAAGGGATAGGCTCATCGGCTCTTAAAGAATTCCTTGACGAGTCAAAAGATATTATCGGATTGAATATCAAAGATGCAAACGCGGTAATCTTCTCAAATAATGTTGCATCGCAAAAAGCTTTCGAAAAAGCAGGATTTGTATTTCACCACGAACACCCGGATGGTGACGCTTGGTATTACCGGTATCATAAAGCTGTCTGATCCCTACAATGCAGAATACAGTTATGCGATTCGTATCAAAATCACTACCGATATAGAAAGGTAACTAAACATATGACAAACGAAAGAGGACGCTTCGGCGTCCACGGCGGTCAGTATATCCCCGAGACGCTGATGAACGCGGTGATAGAGCTCGAGGCGGCGTACGACCACTACAAAAACGACCCAGACTTCAACCGCGAGCTCGAGACGCTTTTCAATGAGTACGCGGGCAGACCGTCGCGGCTCTACTACGCCGAGAAAATGACGCGCGACCTCGGCGGCGCAAAGATATATCTTAAGCGCGAGGACCTCAACCACACGGGCGCGCACAAGATCAACAACGTGCTCGGTCAGGCGCTCTTGGCAAAGAAAATGGGCAAAACGCGCCTCATCGCCGAAACCGGCGCAGGACAGCACGGCGTCGCGACGGCGACGGCGGCGGCGCTTTTCGGCATGGAGTGCGTCGTTTTTATGGGCGAGGAGGACACGAAGCGTCAGGCGCTCAACGTCTACCGCATGAAGCTGCTCGGCTCCGATGTCGTGCCTGTCAATACGGGCACGGCGACGCTCAAGGACGCGGTGTCCGAGGCAATGCGCGAGTGGACGTCGCGCATTTCCGACACGCACTATTGCCTCGGCTCCGTCATGGGACCGCATCCGTTCCCGACGATAGTGCGCGACTTCCAGTCTGTCATATCGCGCGAGGCGAGGGCACAGATACTCGAAAAAGAGGGAAGACTGCCCGACGCCGTCCTTGCGTGCGTCGGTGGCGGCTCTAACGCGATCGGCAGCTTCTATCACTTCATAAACGATCCGTCCGTGCGTCTCATCGGCTGCGAGGCGGCGGGACGCGGCATCGACACGTTCGAGACGGCGGCGACGATAAGCACGGGACGTCTCGGCATATTCCACGGCATGAAGTCGTACTTCTGCCAGGATAAATACGGTCAGATCGCGCCGGTTTATTCTATCTCTGCCGGACTCGACTATCCGGGCGTCGGCCCCGAGCACGCGCATCTGCACGACATCGGACGCGCCGAATACGTGCCCGTCACGGACGACGAAGCCGTCGACGCGTTCGAATATCTCGCGCGCACCGAGGGCATCATACCGGCGATCGAATCGGCGCACGCCGTCGCGCACGCGATGAAGATAGCGCCCGCGATGGGGAAGGATCAGATCGTCATCATCACGATATCGGGCAGAGGCGACAAGGACTGTGCGGCGATCGCGCGTTACCGCGGGGAGGATATCAATGAGTAACATAAAAAAAGCGTTTGAAAACGGAAAGGCGTTCATCGCGTTTATAACGTGCGGCGACCCCGACCTCGAAACGACCGCGAAGTCGGTGAGAGCTGCCGTCGCGGGCGGCGCGGACTTGATAGAGCTCGGAATACCGTTCTCCGACCCGACGGCGGAGGGTCCCGTTATACAGGGCGCTAACATCAGGGCGCTCTCGGGCGGCGTGACGACGGACAAGATATTCGACCTCGTGCGCGAGCTTAGAAGCGACGTGACGATACCGCTCGTGTTCATGACGTACGCGAACGTCGTCTACTCATACGGCGCCGACAGCTTCATCTCGATGTGCCGCGACATCGGCATCGACGGGCTGATCTTGCCCGACGTGCCTTACGAGGAAAAGGACGAGTTTCTGCCGATATGCAGAAAGTACGGCGTCGACCTCGTGTCGCTCATAGCGCCCACGTCGGAGGGACGCATCGCGATGATAGCGAAGGAGGCGGAGGGGTTCCTCTACATCGTGTCGAGCCTCGGCGTGACGGGCGTGCGCGGCGAGATAACGACTGACCTCGGCTCAATCGTCAGCGTCGTGAGGGAAAACGCCGATATCCCGTGCGCGATAGGCTTCGGCATATCGACGCCCGAGCAGGCGAAGAAGATGTCGGGATATGCGGACGGCGTTATCGTCGGCTCGGCGATAATAAAGATACTCGAAAAATACGGCAGAGAAGCGCCACCGCACGTCGGGGAATACGTCCGCTCGATGAAGGACGCGATAAGATAAACACGGTCTTTCGCGATTTGCTAAGCGGCGGATAGGTGCATACGGCAGTTATGAACATAGAGGACAATATACTGAAATATTACCTGCGAAACGTGTATTTTATCACCGGCACTGCATACGCGGGCAAGTCGACGACGGTGAAAATGCTCGCCGAGCGCTACGGCATGGTGCTGTGCGGTGAAAATTATATCATGCGCGTCACAGAAAATGTCGCCGACCCGGATATACAGCCTAATCTGTGCTATTTCAAGCGTATGAAAAGCTGGGAGGAATTCGTCAGGCGAACGCCGGAGGAATACGAGCGCTGGATATATGATAACGGCAGGGAATCGGCGGGATTTGAGATAGCGGAGCTGATATCGCTGTCGCAGAATGACAAAGTCATAGTCGACACGAATATACCCGTTTCTATACTGAAACGGATATCTGATTACGATCACGTCGCTGTAATGCTATGCGAGCAGAGCATGAGCGTCGACCGCTTCTTTGACAGGAGCGACCCCGAAAAGCTGTTTATCTTACATGTGATCGAAAGCTGCGCCGACTCAGATGAGGTGATGAAGAATTACAGAGCGGGACTTGCGCGCATCAACAGTAAGGAGCATTATGACGAAATGCTCAAAAGCGGCTTTTTCACTGTTATAAGGGAGAACAGCGACGTCGACACGAGAGACGAGGTGTGCGACAGGATCGCGAAGCATTTCGGGCTCTGCTGACGGCTGTGAAAATACACCAACACAGAAAGACCCCGCACGGTCATGTAAAAGACCGTGCGGGGTCATTTTGATGTGGTTTGTTACCGTGCACAACGTGCTTATTTTTTGAAAGCACAGACTATTTTTCAAAACGATTTCGTGACGCTCGCCGAGTTTGATTTTATATATCAAACATAAATACGTTTGGCACGGCGTCGGGGCCGAAGGTCCTCACTGCCATGCGGTACATCGCCTTTGCGTGTATCCTGTCGTGCCATATAAAGCGTCTCAACACTTTGCGCAGCGACCACTCCTCGCCGTAGCTGCCGGGAAAAACTGTGTTCTTCAGAAAATCTGTCTGTATTTCGAGCGCCGCAAATCCGCGCTCCCTGCATTCGACGATCGTGCCGTCGTTATCAGCTGATACGCTTATCTCGTCGAAATAATAATCGTTGACGTTTTTTGTATGCTCGTACATTTCCTCCGCCGTGCGGGGGATCTGCCCGTAGAATGTTTTTCTTGCCGGAATACAGCTTTTGTTTTTATCGGGTACCGCCTGGTACATCGTCAAAATATCGTGCGCCGATTTTAATGCGAGCGCTTTCAGTTCCGCATACTCGGACATGCTCAATCCTTCGCGTTCGGTGTCAAAAATGACGTCGCTGTCGGCGTCGGAAACGGTCAGTGCGGACTGTTTTTCCTGAACGATCTCAAGCTCAAATTTGTCCGGCGCAGCGCCGCCGCGCCATAATATGTATGACTTTATCTCCGCCGGCATTTTCCGAAGCGCCGCGTCCTTGGACTCTCCCCTTGTAAACGCGCCGACGAAGTTTTCGGCGTATATGATGCTGTCGCCGCCGTTATGCTCCCATACGCAGTTAATTTTCATTTTCTATTCCTCCTCGCTGTCGCCGGTGGCGTAGTCGATAGTGACGCCGGGCTGTACGTTGTAGCAATAGACGCAGAACTCGACGCCGTCGCCGCCGTCCTCGACCGAGTACGCCTCCATCAAGACGCCGCGCGCGACAAGCTCTGTGCCGTCAAAAATCGGCGTGACGCGGTACATGACGTGATTGTTTGTCTCCTTTACGTAGTCGGCGACCATGTTCTCGAACGGCAGCATCCCGTCGACGTTCATGTAACGCGTGCCGGTGATGAGATTTTGCTCGTTGGCGTTCTCGCCCGTAAGCTGATAGCCGAGCAGGTGACATCGGTTGTAGAGAGATTCTCCGTCGACGAAATCGTATCTGACCGACTGCCACCCCGACGGCTTTACGGCACTGATATTGCCGCGCTCCCCGGTCGGCATTAAGTCGCGTCCGACGCAGGCGACGGCGGCGCCGCACCGACCGAGGATGTCGAGGGGCGAGTAATATTCAAATGACTCATCCGTTATCTCGCCGTCGGTGAAGAACGGCACGTTATCGTTTACGGCGACGTACGGCTCGCCCGAATACGGCGGTATATCGTCCTGCGAAAATGACGATGACGTGTCGGCGACAGTGCCCGTGTCCGGCGTGTCGCTGGTGAAATACATGTATACGGCGGCGGCAACGACGATTATGGCGAAGAATGTCGACAGCGCGCGTCTGATATCGGAGGAGGTCGGGTTTTCCTTCATTCTCATCGCACGTAGACCTCGAGCGTTATTTTTTCATGCGACGTCCCCGAAAACTCGCACGTTGACGACAGTGTCATGAGCTTTTGCGGGTCGAGGGGAAGCGAGACGTCGGCGGGGTAGCGCCGTCCCCAACGGAAAAGATAGAGCGTCTCGATGTCATCTGTGTATCCCGATATGTCGATGTCTTCTGCGAAAAATATACCGTCGTCCGCCGTCGGCACGCTGTCGCCGTTGACAACGCGCACGCCGTCCGCACCGTTGAACAGCGGCGACGAATATTCGCTCACGTAAAGCGTGCCGCCGTACTCGCGCGCAAGCGCGAGCACGCGCTCTGTGACGGCGCTGTCGCGGCTCTGGCGGCGGTGATTGAACATCATGCCGCCCCGCTCGTCGACGCAAATTGCGACGTTCACGTGCTTACTCGACGACGTAAGCGCGCGTTATGACGACAGTCTCGCGCGGCACGTCGGAGAAGTAGCCGAAGCTGCCTGTCGGCACCGCCGCTATTTTGTCGACGACAGCGAGGCTTTCATCGTCGGTCACGCGGCCGAACGCGGCGTACATGCCGTCGAGGTGCGGCGCATCCTTGTGCATGATGAAAAACTGGCTCGACGCGGAGTTCGGTCTGCTCGTGCGCGCCATCGAGAGCGTGCCGCGCGTGTGGCGAAGGTCGTTTTGCGGAAAGCCGTTCGCGGCGAACTCGCCGACGATAGATTCGGCGTCGCGTTCGCGCATGTTTTCGTCGTAGCCGCCGCCCTGTATCATGAAGCCTTCGATGACGCGGTGGAAAATGAGTCCGTCAAAGAATCCGCGGCGCAGAAGCGAGAGAAAATTCTCGACAGTTTTCGGCGCTTTGTCGGGGTAAAGCTCGGCGTTTATTTTGCCGCAGCCTTCGATCTCAAATACTATTTTCGGATTTGTGTTTGCCATTTTTATACCGTCCTTTTTATGATTTACGTAAAGTATACCACGATGTGGGATATTTTTCAAGTTCGGAGTTATGGCTCGTGGTGACGCGGCGAAAAGTTGACGCAGGCGGCGTTATGTGATAAAATATCAAAAACGGATGAAAATCGGTGGTGACGATATGCTGCTCGACGATCTCATAAAATATTCCGATTCTGATGCGCTTCCGATGCATATGCCGGGGCACAAGCGCAATACGGACAAGTTCCCATGGCTGCGATATATCGGCGGCGGTATCGACATCACCGAGATTGACGGCTTCGACGACCTCAACGACCCGCAGACGATTTTTGCCGACCTCGAGGCGCGCATGGCAAAGCTGAAAGGCGCGGACGAGGGCGTGTGTCTCGTCGGCGGCAGCACGCAGGGAGTGCTCGCCGCGCTTTATTCGACGCTGCGTCGCGGCGGCTCGCTGATAATGTGCCGCAACGCGCACAAGTCGCTGTACCATGCGGCAGAAATAACACGCGCGGACGTGCATTATATCATGATGCATGCGGACACGGACGGCATAATCGGCTCTGTCACGCCGCAGGCAGTCGAGGACGCGCTCAACACACACCCGGACGCGTCGGTGGTTGCGGTGACGAGTCCGACATACGAGGGCGTTATAAGCGATATTGCGGGCATAGCGGACGTGTGTCACAGACACGGGGCGCTGTTGTTCGTCGACGAGGCGCACGGCGCTCATCTCGGCATCGGCGGGTTCCCCGCGTCGGCGGTCACACTGAGCGCGGATATAGTTGTAGAAAGTCTGCACAAGACGCTGCCGTCGCTGACGCAGACGGCGGCGCTATACATGAGACGCGGACGCGTCGACGTCACAGACGTGAGACGGTGCGCATCAATGTTCGGCACGAGCAGCCCGTCGTATATACTGTCGTCGTCGGTCGACGCGTGCGTGAGTTATCTCGAGCGCGAGGGGGATGTGGCGGCGGACGAGTGGCTGTCGCTGCTTGCGTCGTTTCAAAAGCGGGCGGCGGGACTTTCAAAGCTGCGCATATATCGCGGCGGCGGTGCGTTCGCGCTCGACCCGTCGAAGATAGTAGTTGCAACGTCGCATGCCGACGTGACGGGAGACATGCTCGCGCGGACGGTGCGGGGAAAATACGGCATCGAACCCGAGGCGGTGATAGGCGGGAACGTCATATTCATGACGGGAATGGGCGATACGGACGAGTCGTTGTCTCGTCTCGCCGACGCGCTCATAGAAACCGACAAGTCGTGCGGCGCGGCGGATAAAGCATCGTCTGCGGCGGTTGCGTTGCCGCAAAAGGCGATGAGCGCATGGGAGGCGGTCGGACGCGCAAAAGAGCAGGTGGTTGTTGCGGACAGCGTCGGACGAATTTCCGCCGAATATGTGTGGGCGTATCCGCCGGGAATACCGCTCATCGTGCCGGGCGAGGTCATAAGCGAGGATATCGCCGCTGTCCTGTCGTCCGGCGTGAAGCTGCACTCGACGACGGGACGACTGCCCGAGCGTATTGCCGTTTTGTAAAAAGTTTTCCCGCGTACTTGACTTAATTCGAAAAATAGTGTAATATAAGTAAACGGAAATCTTTCGGGAAGGAGTGACCTCGATGAAACGTATACAGACGATAGAAACTCGCGATCTTAAAAAGAGCGCTGCAAACGGCGGCTGCGGCGAATGCCAGACCTCCTGCCAGTCCGCGTGCAAAACATCCTGCGGCGTCGCAAACCAGAAGTGCGAGCGCAAGGAAGAAAACAAGAAATAAGATCTTGCGTGCGTAATACCGCTTGCGCTTTGCGCGGGCGGTATTTTTCGCAAAAGAGGCATACCTAAAGATGGAACATAAAGGCACAATAGTGCTGCAGACGGAGAGGCTCATCCTCCGTCCGTGGCTCGAGGGCGATGCCGAGGAAGCGTTCGCCAACTGGATGAACGATCCGGACGTGACAAGATATATGACGTGGACGCCGCACGGCGACATCGCCGTTACACGCGCGCTTCTTCGTATGCGTGAGGAGGAATGCAAGCGTCCCGACTGCTACCACTGGGCGATCGTTTTGAAAGAAGGCGGCGTCCTCATCGGCGATATCGAGGCGGGAATTGTCGACGAGTATCAGGCGGCGGGCGGCATCGGCTACTGCATCGGCAAGGCATGGTGGGGCAGGGGCATCATGACCGAGGCGCTGACCGAGGTTTTGCGCTATTGTTTTGAGGAGGTCGGATTCTACCGCATAAACGGCAGCCACGCGGCGGTGAATATCGGCTCGTCACGCGTCATGGAGAAATGCGGCTTTAAGTATGAGGGGACTCGCAGAAAAGCGTATCGGCTGCTCGGAACGGGCGAACGCGTCGATATCGTCGAGCGCGGGATCTTGCGTGAAGATTATTTCGGGAGCAGACTGCTGAAAAGTAATGATACACCAGTATAAACTTAACGGATACAATATCGTCCTCGACGTTTACTCGGGCTCGGTCCACATCGTCGACGACGTCGCATATGATATGATCGCGATGTACGAATCGGCGGGCGCCGACGAAACGGTCGCGGCGATGCTCGAAAAGTATCGTGACCGTCCCGACGTCACCGAGGCGGAGCTGTACGACTGCATCGAAGATATAGAGGCGTTGAAAAAAGCGGGCAAGCTGTACTCTAACGATCTATACGAGGGGATCGACGTCGGCAGACTCAAGGAGAAAAACGAGATAAAGGCGCTGTGCCTGCACGTCGCGCATACGTGCAATCTCAACTGCGAATACTGCTTCGCGAGCCAGGGCAAATATCACGGCGAACGCGCGCTTATGAGCTACGAGGTCGGCAGGGGTGCGCTTGATTTTCTCGTCGAGAATTCGGGCAGCCACGTCAACCTCGAGGTCGATTTTTTCGGCGGTGAGCCGCTGATGAATTTCGACGTCGTGAAAAGGCTTGTCGCGTATGCAAGAAGCATAGAAAAAGAAAAGAACAAAAACTTCCGCTTCACGCTGACAACGAACGGCGTGCTCGTCGACGATGACGTCATCGACTTCGCCAACCGCGAGATGAACAACGTCGTCATGTCGATCGACGGCAGGCGCGAGGTCCACGACCGCTTCCGCCGCGACTATGCGGGCAACGGCAGCTACGATAAGATAATACCGAAGTTTCAGAAGTTTGCGCGCGAACGCGGCGACCGCGAATATTACGTGCGCGGCACGTACACACACTACAACACCGATTTTACGAACGATCTGTTACATCTTGCCGACCTCGGCTTTTCGAGGCTTTCGGTGGAGCCCGTCGTATGCGCGCCCGACGATCCGTGCGCTCTGACGGAGGACGATCTTCCGACGCTCTATGAGCAGTATGAGATATTGGCAAAAGAGATGGTAAAGCGCGAGCGCGACGGCAAGCCGCTGACGTTCTATCACTATATGATCGACCTGTCGCACGGACCGTGCATATATAAGCGTCTGTCCGGGTGCGGGTCCGGAGTGGAATATCTCGCCGTCACGCCGTGGGGCGACCTTTACCCGTGCCATCAGTTCGTCGGCGACGAAAAATACCTGATGGGCAACATTTGGGACGGTGTCACGAACACTGAGTTGCGCGACAGATTCAAGAGCTGCAATGTATACGCGCGCCGCGGCTGCGACGACTGCTGGGGCAAGCTGTACTGCTCGGGCGGATGCGCAGCTAACGCGTATCACGCGACCGGGGACATACTCGGTACATACGAATACGGCTGCAAGCTGTTTTTGAAGCGCATGGAATGTGCGATAATGATGCAGGCAGCTATGTACGAGGAAGAAAAAGAGAAGGAAAAGGTTGAATAAAAATGGATCGCCCGCCGGAATACCGGCGGGCGTCGCTTTTATCGCTCGGGCTTTG
>CANQMJ010000015.1 GCA_947624945.1 uncultured Clostridia bacterium
CATTCGCTCTGCCTGTCCGCAGACGTTGCGGCAGGTTATGACCCCAACTATCCCGAGGTATTCGAGATAAACAACAGCGCGATATGCGGCAGCGGCGTCGTTTTGACGAAGTTCACGGGCAGCCGCGGCAAGGGCGGCACAAACGACGCGTCTGCGGAGACCGTATACAAGCTGCGCCACATCTTTGACGAAGCGGGCGTCGTATGGCAGACGGCGGAGCTCGGCAAGGTAGACCAGGGCGGCGGCGGAACGGTCGCGATGTATATTGCAAACCACAATATCGACACGATAGACCTCGGCGTACCCGTTATCTCGATGCACGCGCCGTTCGAGATAATCTCGAAGATGGACCTCTACGAGGCATACCGCGCGCACACGGCATTCAATAAGTAATTACAACTAAGGGATAAGTATGATCGACAAGCTCAGGGAGGCAGAGAGGCGTTATATCGAGATAGAAGCGTCCCTCGCCTCGCCCGACGCATATTCCGACATGGAGCAGTACAGGCGCCTGTCGCGCGAACGCAAGGCGCTCGAACCGATAATCGAAAAATACCGCGAATACAAGGCGTGCGCCGAGGAGATCGCGTCCTCGGAGGAGCTTATGTCGTGCGGCGAGCCGGAGCTCGAGGCGCTTGCGTCGACTGACGTCCGCGAGGGCAAGGAGCGGCTCGCGAAGCTCGAGGAAGAGCTTACGGTGCTCTTGCTCCCGAAGGACGAAAATGACGACAAAAACGTCATGATCGAGATACGCGCGGGAGCGGGCGGCGACGAAGCCGCGCTGTTCGCGTCAGTGCTCGCGAGAATGTACACGATGTACGCGGAGTCAAAGCGGTTCGGCGTCGAAATCGTGAACGCAAATGAGACGGGACTCGGCGGATACCGTGAAGTGACGCTGATGGTATCGGGCGACGGCGCGTATTCGCGTTTCAAGTTCGAATCGGGCGTACACCGCGTACAGCGCGTGCCCGAAACGGAGTCGCAGGGGCGCATACACACATCTACGGCGACAGTGGCGGTCTTGCCCGAGGCGGAAGAGGTAGAGGTCGAGATAGACCCCGCCGATATCCAGATCGACACGATAAAATCGAGCGGCGCGGGCGGACAGCACATCAACAAGACGGAGTCGGCGGTGCGTCTCATACACAAGCCGACGGGCATCGTTATAGAATGTCAGGACGAGAGAAGTCAGTACAAGAACCGCGACCGTGCGATGAAGCTGTTGCGCGCGAAGCTGTATGATATGAAGCGTACGGAGCAGCAGAGCAAGATCGCCGCCGACAGGCGTTCGCAGGTCGGCACCGGCGACAGAAGCGAGCGCATACGCACGTACAATTATCCGCAGAGTCGAGTGACCGACCACAGGATAGGGCTGACGCTGTACAGTCTCGAATCATTTCTGAACGGACAGCTCGACGATATGATAGACGCGCTCATCACGGCTGACACGGCTGAAAAGCTCAAAAACGGGGACTTTCTCAAATGAAAGACACTGTTTTGTTCAAACGCGCGGACGAAAATGAGCTTATCTCGGCGGCGAGGATACTGCGCGAAGGCGGGCTCGTCATATTCCCGACCGAAACAGTATACGGGCTCGGCGCGAACGCGTATGATGAAAAAGCCGCCTATAACGTATTCGAGGCGAAGGGACGTCCGCACGACAATCCGCTTATCGTGCATGTAGCCGACCCCGCCGACGCGGAAGCGTTCGCGGTCACGACGAAGCTGTATTACAGGCTCGCGAGGGCGTTCATGCCGGGACCGCTGACGCTCATAATAGAGAAAAAGCATAATATTCCCGACGAAGTCACCGCAGGCGGCGGGACTGTCGGCGTGAGGTGCCCGTCGCACCCGACGGCGCACAGATTTATCGAGTTGTGCGGCGTACCGGTCGCGGCGCCGTCGGCAAATCTGTCGGGACGTCCGTCACCGACGAGATTTGACCACTGCGTCGCCGATATGAACGGCAGAGTCGACGCGATAATAGACGGCGGCGAGTGTGAGGTCGGTCTTGAATCGACGGTCGCGCTCCTAAAAGGCGACGACGAGGTCGTTATACTCCGTCCGGGCGCCGTAACGGCAGAGGCGCTGTCATGCGTATGCAGCCGCGTCAGCTCGGCGTTCGAGCTGAAAGAGGGCGAGCGTCCGCTGTCGCCGGGCATGAAGTACAAGCACTACGCGCCGCGCGCGCCGCTGTATCTGCTCGACGGTGAAAGACGCGATGTTATCGCGTTCGTGCGCGGTAAAATGAAGGACGAGCGGTGTCTGTTCCTCTGCTTCGATGAGGACGCGGAGACGTTCTCGGACTGTCGCGACCGCACGATCAGTCTCGGCGGCGAGGACGACGAGGCGTTGCACGCGCACAGGCTTTTCGCTGCGCTGCGCGAGACCGACGTCTACGGCGAGACGCATACGCTCGACGCGATATACACGTACTCGCCGAAAAAGGACGGCACGGGACTGTCGCCCGCGATAGAGAACAGGCTGCTTCGCGCGGCGAACCATACAATTATCAAGGTAAAATAGCAGAAACGGAAATGTGACAATGCCGAAAAAGAAAAAGACGCAGGAACAGGGGGAGGTCAAGCTCGCCGAGATCGTCGACCAGCCTATAACGGAAACTATCGAGTCGAACTATATGCCGTACGTCATGACGGTCATAGTCTCGCGCGCGATACCCGAGATCGACGGCTTCAAGCCCGCGCACCGAAAGCTCTTGTACACGATGTACCGCCACGGACTTCTGACCGGCGACTATGTCAAGTGTCAGACGATATGCGGCGACACGATGCATCTTCACCCGCACGGTGACGCGGGAATATACGAGACTCTCGTCCGTCTGACGCGCGATTACGGCGCGCTCCTGCATCCGCTCATCGATTCCAAGGGAAGCTTCGGCAAGCACTATTCCGGAGACAAGCCCGCAGCACCGCGTTACACGAACGCGAGACTCGAAAAAATATGCGCGGAGGTGTTCCGCGGCATCGACAAAAACGCCGTCGACATGGTCCCGAACTATGACAACACGACGACGGAGCCGGCGCTTTTGCCGACGTCGTTCCCGAACATCCTCGTGAACCCGAACATGGGCATCGCGGTCGGCATTGCGTCGAATATTTGCTCGTTCAATCTTGCCGAGATATGCGACGGCACGACGGCGCTTCTCAAAAATCCGAACACGACGCCGGAAAAGCTGCTCGACATTATCAAAGCGCCCGACTTTTCGGGAGGCGCGCAGCTTATATACGACAGGGAGCAGATGCTGTCGCTCTACAAAACGGGCGTCGGCGGCGTGAAGCTGAGGGCAAAGTACAGGTACGACGAGAAAAACAACTGCATCGAGATATACGAGATACCGTATTCCACGACGATAGACCTCATAATGAAGAAGATGACAGACCTTTTCAAGGAAGGCAAACTGCGTGAGGTCACCGATTTCAGAGACGAGATAGATCTGTCGGGATTCACGCTCGCCATAGACGTCAAACGCGGCACAGACGTGCCGAGGCTGATGGAAAAGCTCTATCGGCTGACGCCGCTTGAGGACACGTTCAGATGCAATTTCAACGTGCTCATCGACGGCGCGCCGCGGCAGCTCGGCGTCGCGGGGATATTGAAGGAGTGGATACGCTTCAGAAGCGGCTGCTACCGCCGCGAGCTCGTCTATGACTGTGAGCGCAAGGAAGAAAAGCTTCATCTGCTTCTCGGTCTCGGAAAAATACTTCTCGACATCGACCGCGCGATTAAGATCGTGCGCGAGACGCGCGAGGATGCGATGGTGGTGCCTAACCTTATGTCGGGATTCTCCATCGACGAGGTCCAGGCGGAGTATATTGCAGAGATCAAGCTGCGAAACCTCAACCGCGAGTACATCATGAACCGCATACGTGAAATAGAGGAGCTTCAAAAAGAGATCGCGGATATGCGCGCCATAATAGGCGACGAGTTGAAGCTCAAGGCGGAGATAATAAAGCAGCTTGCGGAGATAAAGAAAAAGTACGGTCAGCCGAGACGGACAGAGATAATACACGTCGACGAGGTCGAGGCGGCCGCTCCCGTAGAAATTGTTGAAAGCTACGCGGTCAAGGCGGTCATGACGAAGGGCGGCTACTTCAAGAAGATAACGACGCAGTCATGGCGCGGCAACGACGAGCAGAAGCTGAAAGACGGAGACGAGGTGCTCGTAGTCGAGGACGCGCAGAACACGGACGAGGTCATATTCTTCTCGGACAAGTCGCAGGTCTACAAGGCGAAGATGGACGATTTCGACACGTCGAAGGCGTCGTCCCTCGGAGACTATATCCCGTCGAAGCTCGGATTTGACGACGGGGAAGGCGTGCTTTTCATGCATACGCTGCGCGAGTACCCGCAGGACACTAACATTGTGTTCGTGTTTGAAAACGGCAAGTGCGTGAAGGTGCCGCTCTCATCATATGAGACAAAGACGAACCGCAAGCGGCTGACAGGCGCGTACAGCGACGCGTCGCCGGCGGTGGCATCATTCGTAGAAAAGTCCGACGAGCCGTTTGAGCTTATAATGTGCAGCGACGCGAAGCGTGCGCTCGTCGTGTCGACGAAGGATATACCCGTAAAGTCGACGCGGTCGTCGCAGGGCGTGCAGATATTTACACTTAAGCCGGGACAGAAAGTCATATCGGCAAAGACAGATCCCGCCTCTGTTTCGGAAAATCCGTCAAGATACAGAAAAACAAAGCTGCCATCGACCGGCGTCGCGCTTTCTGACGCGGATTCCGGGACGGCGCAGTTGAAACTGATATAAGAAAAATGAACATAAACAGAAAAGAAAGGACGAAAGAAATGAAAATTACGAAAAAGGCCGCGTCGGTAATATCGCTTGTGGCAGCCTGCATCATGCTTGCGGTAGCGGTTCTCGCCGCTGGCGGTGACTCGAGCGATCCGCTCGTTGCGCAGTCCTATGTGGACAAAAAAGTCAACAACCTTCAGGCTATGGTGGATGACCTCAAGAGCCGGGTCGACTCACTTGGCGGCAATACCCCGACAGCGACGCCGTCGGATGCGCTTTCGTATAAGGTCGTAACGCTCAAAAACGGTCAGACGTTGTATGCGTCCGGCGACGAATCGACGTCGCTCGAGGTCATTTATCGCAGGGGCGGTACAGTCGTTGTTGTTTCGCCGTTCACGGACGCAAGCACAAGACAGGGTGTCAGCGACTTCACGCACGGCACCGAGATCTATAACGGTGAGACGATCCCTACAGACTCGTACCTCATCATCCCGAGAGGCTCCGACGGACGCGGACTCATGGCAACAAATCTCGGTGAAGGTCATTCCGCATACTTTCTCGTAAGGGGGGAATATGAAATCAAATAAAAAGCAGGCAAAAGAGGGCGTTGTGAAGAAAAAGATCGACAAGCGCAAGCTCGCGGTCCAGATCGTCGCGTGGGTGCTCGTCGCGATGATGGTCATAACGGGTCTTTACACGGCGATATATTTCCTCGTGCTGAATGTAAACGCTGCCGACGACGAAGTCGACGCGTCGGTGGCTGTCGGTCTGCTTTACGGAAGCAGCATCGACGTCGCGCTGACCTCGGAGACGACGAACGGATACATAGTCGGGACCGAAAAGGTCGGAATGTACAAAAAGACATTTACCGAGCTGTGGAGACTCAACGGATACAAAAAAGTTTCGACCCTATGCGACGCGAACTACTATTTTGACGCGTCGCGTACCGCATACCGTGCGCCGACATCGGCAACACCCGCAAATGTCGGAGCGTACAGGCTCGAACTCGATTTGAACTTTACGACTCCTGATGAGCTCCGCAACGCAATGACTGCGGTCGATTATCAAATTGCACCGCTCGGTTACAGCTGCGTTCCGGCATATGATCACGGTGTATACAAGCTCAGGATAGGGTCGTTCTTGAGTGAGAACGAAGCTGTTGCGGCGCAGCAGTCGATAGAAGCGACCGTACAGCAGTTCATAAGCGGCTTTACATTTTCGGTAAAACGTCCGTCCGACACCGGTATGACTGTCGTTGAGCATGAGACAAACAAACCGCTGTTCGAGTACGACTGCGGCGAGTCGTACCGCGTTATGAACAAGGACGAGGAATACGAGTGCCTCGCGCTCGACGCGATAGACAATGCAGACGGAACTCCCGCGTATCTGAAATTCCTCAAGTACATATACGACGGTGTGTTTGCGTTCAGACGCTATCCCAAGGATTCGAGTGACGGAATTTCGCTCGTCAATATTGCTCCTCTCGAGGACTATGTTATGGGCGTATTGCCGTATGAGGTGCCGAACAGCTGGCCGAGCGAAACGCTCCGCGCGTTCGCCATCGTTGCACGCACGTACGTGCTCACGCACATGGACAAATACTGGAACGTGTACGGTTTCAACGTGTGCAGCACATCGAATTCACAGGTTTACCGCGGAGTCGGCAGCTTAAATGACAATGTTCGCGACGCAGTTCTGTCGACGGCGGGGACAGTTGTTACGTACGACGATAAGCTTGCCGAGATGTACTATTCGTCGAGCACCGGCAACTGCACCGCAGATGCTGAAAGTGTATGGGGCAGCAAAGTCGCGTGGCTTACGAGTGTTGAAACTCCGTGGGAGGATTACCTCAATCATAATCAACACTCGTTCTGGAACGTCGAGGTTTCGCCGCACGATCTGTACGTTTATCTCAGCAGTCGATATGCTGCGACGGGCGACAGAGCACTCTTATCGCTCAACAATCTGCGGGGCGATATTGCCGATATTACTATCGACGCATATGCCGGCGAGAACTCGACATATGTCAGCCAAGTGACGATAACAGATATATACGGCAACACCGCGACAGTGTCGCGCTGCGATAAGATACGCAAAGCGTTTTCAAATTATCTTTACAGTGCGAATTTCGTTGTCGGACTGGGAGACGTCGATTATACCGAGTATCTCGAATGTCTCGCTCCGGGCGAGGTTGCCAAAACAGCTGCAGAGTCAACGCCTGTTTCCGCAAATGCCGCGACGCCTGTAAACGAGGGGAATGTATTAGTTTATTCTTCTGACGGAAGATTTGTTATACTTTCGGCTGACGGGACCTCATCGGAAAACCTGAGTGACGGCTTCATCGTTGTTTACAATAACGGCGATCGTTTTTATGCACGCGATC
The DNA here is from genome assembly GCA_947624945.1 of uncultured Clostridia bacterium. Classification (GTDB taxonomy): domain Bacteria; phylum Bacillota; class Clostridia; order Oscillospirales; family CAG-272; genus DTU064. Next base: position 7,149 of record CANQMJ010000015.1, read on the forward strand.
TTGAAGAGCTTGTAATTATTACGTCCGAGGGAACAACTTCTTTAACCGGTAGCGGCAGCAGCGACAGTGGCGATGATCCTGACTATAACGATGACAGCAGTGCCGACAACACGGGTGATGCAGATACAGACAGCGGTATCGAACAGAATACAGGCAGTGTAAACCCCGGCAGCACGTCCGTTTCCGGCAACACTGTCACAAAGACCATGTCTGCGTCGTCGTCGGGCAACTTCATCTTTGTCGGCAAGGGATGGGGGCACGGCGTCGGTCTTTCACAGTGGGGGTTGCGCGACCTCGCCGATATGAATGTCAATTATGAAGATATGATAAAGGCGTACTGCACCGGCGTCGATTTCGACAACTACAAGAATATAATTAATTATTGATCTTTCATTAAAGCTTATAAATAACCGCTCATCGATTTCGATGAGCGGTTATTTTCATATCAGCGTGTATCTGTCGGAGCGGAGAACATCGAGCAGTTCATCGCTCGATGAGATCGGCTCGTCGGTGATTATGCCGCCGAGCGGCACATGTTCAGGATCGTGGAAGTCGGTACCCGATATGCCGTGCATACCGTTCGCTTTCGCCCACATTGCGGCGATGTCATTGTGCGATTCATGCCACGGTGAGCGGTTCGCGACCTCTATACCGTCGAGTATGCGCGGGTCGGTGACCGTCATTCCGGGACGGAACGGATGCGCCTGATATATCATCATTCCATGCTCGCGAACGAGTTTTGCGAGCGTGTGGATGCTGTTGATATAGCGCGGGTCGCCGAGTTCGTATAGAAAATCTTCGGTCAAGCCGTACACAAGGTAGTCGCTGTCGTTACCGCGCATGAAGCGTATCTCTGCGCCGAGCAGCACGTTTAGCTTGCCTTCTGCCGCACGGCAGAAATCGCGGTATGCGTCCATGAAGTAGTCGAGACGAGCGCGCCACGTCGACGCTTCAAGCTCGCGCGGGAAAGTCCAAGGGTTGATGTGTTCGGTCGAAACTATCGTCGCATATCCTGCGTCAACGTATTTGGCGACTATCTCGTCGTGCGATGCGTGCGCGCAAACGGACACGTGCTTCGAATGGCAGTGAAGTTCAGTCTTGTACATATTGTATCAGCCGAAATTCTGCTCGGTGCGCTCTATGATCTCGTCCTGAAGCGCGCGGGAGAGGTTGCGGAAGTGGTCGGAATATCCGGCGACGCGCACGATAAGGTCGCGGTATTCGTCGGGATGCGCCTGTGCGTCGAGCAACGTCTGACGGTCGATGACGTTGAACTGGATGTGGTGACCGTCCATAGCGAAATAGGAGCGTATGAGCGCCGCGAGATTGGACAGTCCGTCTTTGCCGGCGAGTACGGCGGGCGTGAACTTCTGATTCAGAAGCGTGCCGCCTGTGCGCAGATGGTCCATCTTTGCACACGAACGGATGACGGCGGTAGGACCGTGAGTGTCAGCGCCTTTATCGGGGGATATTCCCTCCGACACGGGCTTAGCCGCGAGTCTGCCGTTAGGAGATGCGAGCATGACCTCGCCGAAGTAGACGTGGCACGTCGTCGGCAGCATGTTTACGCGGTACTGTCCGCCGCGCACGTTCGGTCTGCCGGTGACTGTCTTCTGATAGAAGTTGAACACGTCCTTCATTATGTCGTCGGCGTAATCGTCGTCATTGCCGTAGAAAGGCGTAGACGAGCGGATCGTGTGGAACATATCGGGCGCATTTTCGAAGTTCGTCTCCATCGCGTCGACGAGCTCGCGAAGCGTGAAATCGTGGTCGTCATAGACGTGGCGTTTGATGGACGAGAGCGAGTCTGTGATAGTGCCGATGCCGACGCCCTGCAGATACGATGTGTTGTAGCGTGCGCCGCCGGCATTGTAGTCTTTGCCTGTCGCTATGCAGTCGTTGGTGATTATCGAGAGGAAGGGAACAGGCATATAGTCGGCGTAAATGCGCTCGATGACGGCGCTGCCCGTCAGTTTTATGTCGATGAAATGCTCCATCTGACGGCAGAACGCGTCGTAGAGCTTTTCATATGAGTCGAAGTCCTCAGGATTGCCAAGCTGCAGACCTATCGTCTTGCCTGTGTAGTGGTCGTAGCCGTTGTAGAGCGTCAGTTCGAGTATCTTCGGAATGTTGAAGTATCCGGTCAGAATATACGCCTCGTTGCCGAACGCACCTGTCTCGACGCATCCGCTCGTGCCGCCCTTGCGTGCGTCAGCGAGCGTTTTGCCCGCCGCCATAAGCTCGGAGATTATTGCCTCGGTGTTGTAGAACGCGGGCTGTCCCCACCCCTTTGACGCGATCTCGCATGCGCGCATGAGGAATTTGTTCGGCGTTTTGCGGCTTATCTGCACGTTTGAGCTCGGCTGGAGCAGTTTCATCTCGTCCATGCAGTCTAGGATAAGGTACGATACAGGATTGACGCCGTCCTCGCCGTCAGGCGTGATGCCGCCCGTGTTGATGTTGGCGAAGTCGGTGTATGTGCCGCTCTCCTTGAGCGTCACGCCAACCTTCGGCGGCGCGGGTTGATTGTTGAACTTGACCCACAGACACTCAAGCAGCTCGAGCGCGTGGTCGTCGTCGAGCGCACCGCGTTCGACGTCGCGGCGATAGAACGGATAGACGTGCTGGTCAAGTCTGCCGGGCGAGTATGCGTCCCACGGGTTGAGCTCGCTCGTGACGCACAGATGCACGAACCAGTACATCTGAAGCGCCTGATGGAACGTCTGCGGCGCGTGCTCGGGCACGACTGCGCAGTTGTCGGCGATAGTCAAAAGGTCGGATTTCCATGATTCGTCCGTCTCTGCCTCGGCAAGTTCGCGCGCGAGCGCTTCGTATCTGTGACCGAGCGTGATTATAGCGTCGCACGCGATGCTCATTGCGCTGAGCTGCTCGCGGCGGCGGTATGCCTCGGGGTCGTGCTGATAGTCGAGCGCCGCGATAGCGTCGGCGATGTCCTTTTTATAGTCGGCGAAGCCTTTGTTGTATATCTTATCCGAGCAGACGGTGTGACCGGGACCGCGCTGTTCCATGAATTCGGTGAAAATGCCCGCCGCGTAAGCGTCACGCCATTCGTCGGTCATGACGGAGAGGATGCGGTGACGGATCGAGCGGTTCTCCCAGTATGGGATTATCTCCTTTGCATGCCACTCGCGCTGTTCTTCCGTATTCCTGAAGAATATGATCTCGCGGTCGTTCATGATCTGCAGATCCTCGACCGTGTGGCAGCAAAGCTCGGGGAACGTGGGCGCCGCCTGCGGCTTGTCGCCCTTTTCGCCGACGATAAGCTCGCCGCGCTCTATATAGAGCGAGCGGTTCTCCATGAAATGGCGAAGCGCGAGCGCGCGCATCTCCGGCACGGAGACGGAGCCCTCCCACATCTTATATGCTTCGGTGAAATATTTCGCGCGTTCCATCGAGATAGACGGCACAGCAGTCGTGCTGATCTCACGTAAGCGTTTAACTCTGTCTGTCATAAAACATCACTCCTTCTTTATTTCTAAGTAATTATCTTTATGATTATCGTATTGTCTAATTTTATCCGCCGATGCGGACGTCGCGTATGCCGTGCGACAAAAGCTTTGAACGAAGCGCCTCGAGCTTTTCCTGCGACGGCGTCGTGAACGACTGCGACGAAAGCCAGCCGAGCGATTTGCGCTTGTAGATGCCAGTGTTATGATACGGTAAGAGGTGCAGCCGCTCGAAGCATACACCGTCAAGCACTTGCGCGAGCGCGTCCATGTCGTCGTCGGTGCAGTTGGCGACCGGTTCAATAACCGGTACGCGTATGATGATGCGCGCGCCGTCGTCGGAGAGTGTGCGCAGATTCGATAATATCAGCGAGTTGTCGACGCCAGTCAGCTTCATGTGCTTTTCACTGTCGACGGATTTTATATCGTAGAGAAACGCGTCGGTATACGGCAGCACGGCGGCTATTTTTTCATACGGCGCATACCCGCTCGTGTCGATGTTGACGTCGATGTCCTCGCGTTTAAGCTCTTGCAGAAGCGGGAGCAGGAAGTCGAGACTCTGCGCCATGACCTCGCCGCCCGACAGCGTAACGCCGCCGCCCGACTGTTCGTAGAACATTCTGTCAGCGACGCAGATCTTGACTATCTCATCGACCGTCATAGGCTTGCCCGCGATGGCGCGCGCGTCAGCGTGGCACACGGGTACGCACTTGCCGCACGCGGTACATGCGGCGAAATCTTCAACGGCGCGTCCGTCGTAAAAGGATATTGCGCCGTTTGGACAAGCGGCGGCGCATCTGCCGCAGCCGACGCATTTTTCGGCGCTGTAAAGAAGCGACGGAGACGAAGCCGCACCCTCGGGGTTATGGCACCATGCGCATGAAAGCGGGCAGCCGGAGAAAAAAACTGTCGTCCGTATGCCGTCGCCGTCGTGAACGGAGAATCGCTGTATGTTGAATACGTTAGTCGTTTCCGCCGCCGTTTTCATGCCTGACCCCCACTTTGTCTTACATGGATATTATATATTCGGGCGCGGTGTTTGTCAATAAGTTGGGACTAAGAATTTTAGGCAAATGCTCACAATTTTGCAAGTGTGATATGTGCAAAAATGCCGCAGAGCGTCAAACCCTGCGGCGTTTCTATTGAATTTTGCAGGATTACGGCACTGCCTATGCAAAATCAGACCTTTACCGCGTCCGTTATGATGCGGTGTACGATGTCGGTGCAGGTGGTGAGGTCCGCAATAGGCAGAAACTCAAAACGCGAATGGCAGTTGACGCCGCCGGTCGGAAGATTGGGGCAGGGAAGTCCCATAAACGACAGCCGTGCACCGTCGGTGCCGCCGCGTATCGGCATTTCGTTGATGTCGAGTCCGAGCGAGCGCATCGCGGCGCGTGCGCGTTCGAGAATGTGTTCGTTCTCGGGCTTCGTCAATATCTCTGCCATGTTGCGGTACGTATCGACGATCTCGACCTCGGCGACGTCGCCGTATTCGCGGTTTATCATAGCGACTGAGTCGCGCATCTGCGATTTGCGGCGCTCGAGTATTTCGCCCGAGTGGTCGCGGATTATGTAGTGAAGAACAGCGTTTTCAACGTCGCCCGACATCGAGCAGAGATGGAAGAAGCCTTCGCGTCCCTCCGTCTTTTCGGGGACTTCGTCCTGCGGCAGGAGCGAATGAAGCTTTGCCGCTATCGCGCACGCGTTCTTCATCTTGCCTTTAGCGGTGCCGGGGTGCATGGAGATGCCGTGTATCGTCACTGTCGCCGCCGCGCCGTTGAAGCATTCGTATTCGAGCTCACCCGGCGCGCCGCCGTCCACGGTGTATGCGAAGTCAGCGCCGAATCCCTCGATGTCGAAGTGATCGGCGCCGCGTCCGATCTCCTCGTCCGGAGTGAACGCGATCATGACTCGTCCGTGATGCTCTCCCGATTTTATAACGTCCTCGACGGCGGTTATTATCTCGGCGATCCCGGCTTTGTCGTCGGCTCCGAGCAGCGTTTTGCCGTCGGTGCAGATGAGGCACTGATGCTGATATTTGTCAAGGATCGGATGTTCGTCGCGGCGCATGAGGATAAATTCGTCCTCATTTAACAGTATGTCGCCGCCCGAGTATATGACCATTTGCGGAACGATATTCTCCCCCGAGCATGCGTCAGACGTGTCCATGTGGGCTATGAAGCCGATAGTCGGCACATCGTCTGGCACGCCTTCGCTTGCGGGCAGGCACGCGTATACATAGCCGTACTCGTCGAGTTTGACGTCTTCGAGTCCGATAGACTCAAGTTCGTCGCGTATGTGACGTGCGAGGTCGAGCTGGCACTCGGTAGACGGCGTCGTTTCGGACGTCTCGCTCGACGTCGTCGGATACGATACATAGTCGAGGAAACGCTCGTATGCGTTCATGTTGTACTTTTTCGTCCACTCGGGAAGCAGTTCTTCACAGCAGCACATGTTTACGCCTCTTTTGTGAGCGATTCAAGCTCTTGCTTTGCGCGCTGAAGGTCCTCAATAATGTGGAGTCCCTGCGGGCACTTCGATTCGCAAGCGCCGCATTTCAGGCACACGTCCGGCTTCGTCTCGGTTCTCATGCGCTTGTAGTCCCACGCGGTATGACGGTTTTCATAGCGTGCATACTGGTTCCATATGCCGAATACGCGCGGTATGTCGACGCCGCCGGGACACGGCATGCAGTAGCGGCAGCCTGTGCAGCCGTTGCGGACGCGTGAGAGTATGATCTTGCGCGTTTTTTTGACAGCTTCGAATCCTTTTTCGTCGAGCGGCTCGAAGTTACCGAACGTTGCAAGGTTGTCCTCAAGCTGATCGAACTCGTTCATGCCCGAGAGTATAACATTGACGCCCTCGTGCGAGCCGACCCAGCGCAGCGCCCATGACGCAGCCGACGCGTCGGGCTTGATTTCGCGCAGCGGAGCCATGGCGTCGTCGGGTATGCGCGCGAGCGTGCCGCCCTTGACGGGTTCCATCACTATTACGGGGATGCCGCGTTCACGGCACAGCTCGATGCCGCGAGTCGTCGCCTGGTCATGCTGATCCATGTAATTATACTGTATCTGGCAGAAATCCCAGTCGTCGCGCGCGTTGATGATGTGCTCGAATGCGTCGTAGTTGTCATGGAACGAGAAGCCGAGATGACGTATCTTGCCCTCGTCGCGCCATTTAGCGCAGCGGTCGACAATGCCGAGCGAGTTGATGCGGTCGAAGTTGCCGCGGTTCATCGCATGGAGCAGATAGAAGTCTATGTAGTCCATGCCGAGACGTTCGAGATGCTCGGCGAATATCTTCTCTGCGTCCTCGGGCGATTTAAGGTCCCAGCAGGGCAGTTTCGTTGCGACGTAGTAGCTGTCGCGGGGATACTTCGACATAGCTTCGCCGAGTATCTTCTCGCTCTCGCCGCCGAGATAGACGTAGGCGGTGTCGAAGTAGTTGACGCCCGCCGCGTATGCGCGGTCAAGAAGCGCGTACGCCTTCGGTCTGTCGATCTTTCCCTCAGCGTCATTTGAGAATCTCATGCAGCCGAAGCCGAGCAGGGACGTCGAAATCCCCAGTTTTTCCATTTTGCGGTATTCCATTTTGTACTCCTTTTTATGTAAAATTTGGAATAAACATGTTATTTTATTTTGCGGCGCTTCTTCACCAAAGCCGCAGCGCCGCACGTGGCAAATATTGCAGTAATTAATGTCCCCGTGCCGAGAGACGAACCGCATCCGCCCGATGCGGCAGGTTCCGTCTCGGGCACCGTCGTCTCGGTGACGGGCGGTTCCGTTTCCGGCGGGCGAAGCGCGTCCGCGTCGGCGGCAACGGCAGCCGAACGCATAGTTATCGTATCATCCGAGTAGATCGCGCCGCTCGCCCAGTCGAGGTATGCGTTATTCTTGCCGGACGCGACGTAGAAATACCGTTTTCCGTCGGCCGGGACTGTTATCGAATCGGAGTGATTGTTGTGGAGCGTATATTTAGACATGTCGCTGTCGTTCAGCACGTACCACATCGGATGCCCCGAGGACGTACCCTTGACGTTTGCCGTCATCGTGACAGTGCCGTCGTCGTTGAGAACGGCGTCGACGTCAAGACCGAGCAGATTCTTGTCCGACCATATCTTATTGTACCATGTGTGTTTGCGCGCGCGTACTGCATCGACGTACATCTGCGCAAGCTCGTCATAGTCCGATGTGTTCCAGCGCTTCTCGCTCATTTTCTGCGATTTTGCAACGTCGGAGATCGACGCTTTGATCGAGGCGTTCGCGTCGTCGAGCGCGTCGCGCATCCGTTCGTTCTCGGTGTACATTACAGCCATGAAGTCGCCGTGCTGCCAAAGCTGTTCGCACCATGCATACTGCTGATCGACGAAATACGTGAACCACTGGCTCGTGCCGAAGAACGACTCGTCGGCAAGGTCGAACGACGTTGTTTCAAAGTCCCATACGGGGCCGAACGTCAGCTTCCCGTGCGCCGTTCCGTCCGCGTCCTTATACATGTACGTGCTCGTGCGGTAGAATTCAAAATTCTCGAAAAATGCATATACCAATGTCATGTCCGCCATACTTGCGACGTCCGCGTACTCGGAGTAGTGATGCCCCTCGGTAGAATATCCCGTCTCGGAATATATTGCGTCCTCGAGGTTCTGCACATAAGACGCTATGTATTGCACCATTTCCTGAGTGCAGGTCTCGGGCGTTTTGATGTGGAACGGTATGCCGTGCGATGTGATGAAGCCGCAGTCCTCGTACTGTTCATGCATGACCTCGAGCACGTAGCCGCCCGTGATGTCGGTGCCGGCGGGTACCGTCGCTCCCTCGACGTATGAGTATTCGCGTATGCCGAGCGCAAGCGCGGGGTCGTCATTTTCCTTTTTGGAGTCACGTGAGCGGACTTTTTTAAGCTTTTCGCCGCCAGACACGCTGTCCTCGAGGTCGGTGACCTCGACAGCGCCTCCCGCGTTCATGCGTTCGCACAGAATGTAGACGCCGCGGTAGTCGCCGTTTACATAGAGGTCGACATAGTCGCCGACGATGCCGCAGTAGCCGTCGCCTGCGAGATTTGTGAACGTGCGGTACGCGTAAAGCTGCGACAGTCCCGTCATGTCGCGGCTCCAGTCGTTAAGACGCGGCGACAGAAGCACGTATTTCTTTATTTTGCCCGTGCCGTCGAGAAGCTCTGCCTTTTTCTCGAGCTTTACGTTGTATGAATTCTTGCGGCTTGTGTCGTTTGCGGGAGAAAACGAAGTCAGTCCGTGTCCCTTGAATGTGTCGAGTCCGGCCGCGTAGCGCGTTTTGCCGTCGCGGTCGATCATTATGAGCTTGCCCGACTCGGAGTTGTTTTTATTGCGGCATACGTTGATGAATGCTTGCTCACCGCCGTCGAGCTCGACGAATACGGCGCCGACGTTTCCGCCGTGCATGACGTTGATCTTATGCCCCTCGATTTCTACCTTGCCCGACGACGCGTCGACGGTCCATATCTTGCCCTCGCACAGTATATTGAGCGACTTTGTGTCGACCGACCCTGGGACAAACAGCGTCGGCGTACCGTTATAATCATGAGAGTAAATGCTGTGCTTCGCGCCTGTCACGCTGTCGGTGACTATGGCTTCTACGCCCTCGTTGTCGCCGATCTTGGCGGACGCGGTCATTGAAAACACGAGCGTCATTGCGACAAAAGTCAAAAGCATCAAAGTGAAAAACGATATTTTGTGCAGTGCTCTCATCGCACCACCTCCGCGCATCATATTTGTCTATATTAAACATTATACAGCATAATGCGTGCGATTTCCATAGGCAAACGCATACATTTATGAGTTTTTCTTGAATTTTCAGCGCTTACATGATAAAATCGGAATAAGCAGTTATTGAAAGGATATTTTATGGATACGCTTCAAACGATAGCGCATATTAAAACAGATTTTCCCGATAAGTTCGGCGTGCCGCGCCAGAGCGGACTCGTGCCGGAGCTTTTAGGCGAGATAGTGTTCGAGCGCGAGTTCAGACGCGCCGAGTCAGTAAGGGGCCTCGAAGGATTCTCGCACATATGGCTTTTGTGGAGATTCGACGTAGAGTGCGACTCATTCCGTCCGACGGTGCGCCCGCCGCGGCTCGGCGGGAATACGCGCGTCGGCGTGTTCGCGACGCGGTCGCCGTACAGACCGAACGCGGTCGGACTTTCGTCCGTTAGGCTGACAGGCATAGATTATGACCGCGTGGACGCGCCAGTTTTATATGTGTCAGGCGCCGACCTTGTCAACGGCACGGCGATATATGATATAAAGCCGTATCTGCCGGCGTTCGACTGCCACACTGATGCCGTCGGCTCGTACTCGGACTATAATGCCGAATATGCGCTCACTGTCGACGATAACGGCAAGCTCGATATGATGCCGCCCGACAAGCGGCGCGCCGCCGTCGGCGTTCTCGCCGCAGACCCGCGTCCGTCGTATCAGAACGACGCGGAGCGCGTTTACGGCATGAGATTTGCCGGGTACGAGATCAAATTCCGCGTCGAAGGTGACGTTCTTTCAGTTGTGTCGGCGGAAAAATACTAATTTTCGAAATATACGTCATCGTCGCGGTCGCAGTACAACTTTTCGCCGTCATAGTGGAGCTCCGCTATCTGTACAGCCGTACGCAGGTCACGCGACGTGTCCGCGACGGGGGAGCCCTTTCTGTACGGATGCGTGAAATATACTATGTATGCGCGCTCGCCGCGCAAAAGAACGTCGGCGTGCAGTCCGCACCCGTAGTCGAGCTCGCGCGTGCCGTTCGAGGTGAGCAGCATCGACGGCTGCCGCGTCCAATGTGTGAAATCGTCTGATGTATAGACAGCCTGACCGCGCCAGTTGTCGGTTATCATGAAGTTTTTTCCCGCAAATGAGAACACGTTCGGTCCCTCGTGAGAACAGTCCGTGATCTCGCTGCCGACGCACTCCCAGTTATAGAGATCGCGACTTATTGCAGCGTCGGTATGCGAGCCGCCGGACTCGTTTTTGTACCACATCTTGTAAAGTCCCGGCTCGATTTCATATACGCATGCGTCGATGACGCGGCTTGACGAGAGGGGAAGTATCGAAACAAATTTCCATTCCCAAAGGTCATGAGAGACATAGTGGACTATGTGCCGCTCCCAGTTCCAGTCGACGGGAACGCCGCGCACGTATGAGCAGTACATATGATATTCGCCGCGCGCGAATATGATCTCGGGCGCCCAGAACGTGTTTGTGCCGTGCTCGAAGCGCAGTCCCTCGCACACTCCGCGATAGAGCCACCGTGCGCCGTCTGTCGACGTCGCGATGCCGATGTCGGTGCCGTGTATGGTAGACACGCCGATGCCGAACTCGGACGAGCGGCGCTGTGTGTAGAACATGTAAAAGCATTCGTCCGTCTCGACGATAACGGGGTCAGTGGGCGAATCGTATATGGGATCGCGGAAGAGCGGGGCAGGCAGCTTTATTTTACCGTTAAGCTTCATCGTCGTCCTCGCTTTCTTTTTCCGTGCCGTCTTCATCGTCGGCTGTTTCGCTTTCCGCAATTTCTTCCGCGGGGACTTCGGGTAAAGGCACGGGCTTTTTCGATTTGAGATAGTGCGCCAAAGCGGCGAGCGCCGCGTACAGCGCGACGACGCACACATTGTTGACGAACACACCGCACCCGAGCGAATGTGCGAGCATATGCGGAGATAGAAAGTCGTTAACAAAGCCGATATTGACAAATGCGGAGATCAGCGTCACGGGTATCATGAATATCGCGTATACGGACGCTTCACGCAGCGTGAACGCGGCGAAGTATCGCGCGTCGAGCGTGCGGTCCGGTATCTTTATCCGCGCCTCAAAGCTGTACATGAACGCGTAGAAAATCACGGCGGGCGCGACGCGCGTTATAATGAGCGCGAACGTCGGGTCGGTCGTATCGTTCACGGTGAATGAAAACAGTATCGCGACGATGCCTGAGCCGACGGCGGCGAAAAGTATCAAAATAAGCTTGACGAGCAGAAATTTCGAGTATTTTGTGTCCATGATGACCTGACATATAGAACGAATTTTGCGCAGTATCTTTTGAAGTATTAGTATTTTACCATAAATATTTGCTTCGCGCAAGGCATTATATTATTAAAAACATAAAATCGGCTTTTTATTTTGACAAAATCTTTTCTAAGTGAAAAAAATATGTTATAATCATATGTAAGCATGCGCCGTATCGGACGATGCTTACTTCGGAAAACCAAATGAGAGCGGATATCCACCGGAGGGATAATTGACATGAACGCTTGTATCAACGGTGAGTTGAGTCTTATCGCTATGAAGGGCTGCGAGGACTTCACAAAGCAGGTCGACGAATGGATAAAGGAATGGCGCGGCGGAGGGACCGAGAGCTACATTGTCAAGACAGACTGCCCGCGCTTCGGTTCGGGTGAAGCGAAGGGACTCATATACGAGTCGCTGCGCGGTCATGACGTCTATATTATCGCGGACATGTTCAACTACGGCGTCACATATGAGATGTACGGCGTCGAGTCACGCATGAGTCCGGACGATCACTTCCAGGATCTCAAGCGTCTTATCGGCGCGATCGGCGGCAAGGCGCACAGGATAAACGTCGTTATGCCGATGCTGTACGAGGGCAGGCAGGACAAGCGCTCCGCGCGAGAGTCGCTCGACTGCGCGATTGCGCTGTCGGAGCTCGTCCATGTCGGAGTCTCGAACATAATCACGTTCGACGCCCACAATCCGAGCGTGCAGAATGCGATCCCGCTTTCGGGATTCGAAAATGTGCACCCGAATTACCAGATGATAAAGGCGCTATTGCGCGAATTTCCGGACATTTCGCTTTCTCCTGACGATATAATGGTCGTGTCCCCCGACGAGGGCGCGATGTCGCGCTGCATCTATTACAGCTCGGTGCTCGGGATAGAACTCGGCATGTTCCACAAGCGCCGCGACTTCACGCGCATAGTCAACGGACGCAACCCGATACTCGCGCATGAGTACCTCGGACGCGACCTCGCGGGCATGGACGTCATCGTCGTTGACGATATGATAGCGACAGGCGACTCTATGATAGACGTGTGCCGTCAGCTTAAGTCGCGCGGCGCGGCGAACATATACGTGTTTGCGACGTTCGGCCTTTTCACGGCGGGGCTGTCGGAATTTGACCGCGCGTATTCGGAGGGCATGTTCACTCGCGTATTTACGACGAACCTTATATACCGTACCGATGAGCTGCTTTCGCGCGAGTGGTACGCGGAAGTCAATATGTGCAAGTACGTCTCGCTTCTCGTTGACACGCTCAATCAGGACGAAACGATAAGCGAACTGCTCGACCCGGCGGCAAAAATACACGCCATCGTCGACAAGCACAACGATCACCTCAAAAACAACGTCACGGCTCAGATGAAGATAGGCGGCTGAGACTCTGTAAGAAAGTAAAGGAACACCGACTGTATTATGCGGAAAATAAAAATGACGATAGCGTCCGCGTGTGCGGACGCTGTCAAAGCTATAAACGAAAACGCATCATCGGACGCGGAGGCGATCGCGTCGTATCTCGAATATCCGCCGGACAGGGCGATGGGAGATATCGCGCTGCCGTGCTTCAAATTCAGCCGCGAGCTGAGAATGGCGCCGCCGAAGATCGCACAGTCTTTATCAGCGGCGGTAAAGGATAAGATAGCGGACGTCGCCGACGTGTCCGTCGCGGGAGGATATATCAACTTCCGCGTATCGGAGAAATATCTCGGTCATGACGTGCTCGGAGAGATACTCGAGCGCGGCGAGGACTACGGCGGCAGCGACGAAGGAAAGGGCAAGACAGTCGTCCTTGACTATTCGTCGCCTAACGTGGCGAAGCCGTTCCACATCGGACATCTCGGTTCGACCGTCATCGGTCACTCACTAAAAAAGCTGCACGAATTCCACGGCTACAAATGCATCGGTATAAATCATCTCGGCGACTGGGGCACCCAGTTCGGCAAGATGATAGTCGCGTACCGCAAGTGGGGCGACAGGGACGTTATCGACAAGGGCGGCGTCGACGAGCTCGTCGCGCTGTACGTGAAATTCCATGCCGAGGCTGAAAAGGACCCGTCGCTCGACGATGAGGCGCGCGCGGAGTTCCACAAGCTCGAGCTCGGCGACGAAGAGAACACGGCGCTTTGGAAATGGTTCATAGAGGTCAGCTTCAAGGAATACAATGTGACGTATAAGCAGCTCGGCATCACGTTCGACAGCTATGCGGGAGAGAGCTTCTACACCGATAAAATGCCTGAGCAGGTAGAAAAGCTGCGCGAATGCGGACTTCTGAAGCTCGACGACGGCGCGTCTATAGTCGACTTGTCCGAATACGGAATGCCGCCGTGCCTCATACTGCGTTCCGACGGCTCGACGCTTTATCCGACGCGCGACATCGCGGCGGCTGTTTACAGGGCGAGAACGTACAACTTCGATAAATGCATTTACGTGACTGCGGCGGCGCAGAGCCTGCACTTCGCGCAGTGGTTCCGCGTCGTTGAACTGATGGGATATCCGTGGTACGACAGGCTCGTTCATGTGCCGTACGGTATGGTATCCATCGGCGGCGAGAAATTAGCAACGCGGACGGGCAACGTGATACTTCTCAAGGACTTGCTCAACACGGCGATAGAGAAGGTGTCGGATATCATTACGGAGAAAAATCCGACGCTGTCGGGTGAGGAAAAGGCAGCGACTGCCGAGGCCGTCGGCGTCGGGGCGGTCGTGTTCCACTATCTTCTCAACAACCGTATGCGCGACATGAATTTCATCATGGAGGACGCGCTCAACTTCGACGGCAACACGGGTCCGTACGCGATGTACACGTATGCGCGCACATGCAGCATCATGCGCAAAGCGGAGGCAGACGGCATCGAGCCGAAAGCAGGCACGACGACGGACGAGTCCGAGCGTCTGCTGCTTCTGACTCTATCACGCTTCGGCGAGGTCGTTGACGATGCCGTACACGACTACGAGCCGTCGCTCGTGACGCGCTTTATCCTCGACGTCTGCACCGATTTCAACAAATTCTATCACGACTGCCCGATACTGTCGGCGCAGGACGAGGACATCAGAGCGACAAGACTCGCGATTTGCCGTGCGGTTAATTCCGTGCTCGGGCGCGCGCTCGATTTGATATGCATAAAGAAAACGGAAAAGATCTGAGTTTACAATAAATCTATAAGTATAAAACGGAGGGACAAGATGTCCGGACACAGCAAATGGAAAAACATAATGCACAAGAAGGAGAAGACCGACGCGCAGCGCGCGAAGGTATTCACCAAGATCGGTAAGGAGATAGCGATAGCGGTTCGCGAGGGCGGTGCAGACCCCGTATCAAACGGCAAGCTGCGCGACCTCATCGCGAAGGCGAAGGCGAACAACGTCCCGAACGACAACATTGAACGCACGCTGAAAAAGGCTGCGGGCGGCGACGGCGCCGTATACGAGGAGGTCACGTATGAGGGTTACGGACCGTCGGGCGTCGCCGTGATTGTCGAGACAGCGACCGACAACCGCAACCGCACCGCGTCCGATGTGCGTCATTATTTCGATAAATACGGCGGAAACATGGGAACGACCGGGTGCGTGTCGTACATGTTCACGAGCCGCGGACTTATCGTCGTCGCTAAGGAGATAGAGCCCGACGCGAAGGCGCCGCGCGGTACTAAGCCGAAGCCTGTGTCCGAGGATCAGCTCATGGAGGATGCGCTCGAAGCGGGCGCGACCGATTTCGTCGCAGACGACGAGTGCTTTGAGATAAGTACCGAGGAAAACGACCTCACGTTCGTGCGTGAAACGCTTGAGGCGAAGGGATATCCGATAGTCTCCGCCGACCGCGAAATGGTGCCGACGAGCTATGTCACGCTCGATAACGAGGACGATATCAAGAATATGTCCACGCTGCTCGAAATGCTCGAGGACAACGACGACGTCTCCGAAGTATGGCATAACTGGGAGAACGATGAAGAATAACGTTTTCTTGTGGGGGAGGAAAAACTTTTCGAGAAAAGTTTTTCCTCCCCCATACCCCCTCTTTTTCAAAAGCTTTTACTAAAAAGGATAAACTCTTTTGAAATAATGGCACAAGGAAAAGGAAGAAGCCGCGAGAGCGGCTTCTTCCTTTTTCATGTATTATTTATTCCATCATCCGTACGTGTCGTAGTCCATGCTGACGATGCCGTATATGACAGAATCCTCGTACCGCCCGTTGACAAAGAAGTGATCGCGCATCACGCCCTCCTCTTTCATTCCCGCCTTCTGCATGACGCGTCCCGACGCAATATTTGAGCCGTAATGACGCGAGAACACGCGGTGCAGCCACAGCTCCGAAAACGCGTACTCGATCATCGAGCGCGCCGCCTCGGTCGCATATCCGCGGTTCCAATACTGCTCGCCGATCCAGTAACCCATCTCCGCCGTCGGAGAATTCCTTACTCTCATGTAAAGGGAGATCGCACCGTATAGTTTTCCTGTTTCCTTGTCAGTAACGGCGAAATCGTATGAAGTTCTGCTCCGTCTGTTTTCTTCGTGCGTCGATATCCAAGAAACAGCGTTTTCCTTTGTATACGGATACGGCAGCGTAGTCGTCCGCTGCAGCACGCCCGTACCGCACATCGCGGCGACGTCGTCGGCGTCGTCGAGCGTGAACGGACGCAGAATGAGCCGTTCGGTCGTTATGACGCCGTCTTTATGTTGATACATTTATTTGCCCTCCTTGTCCGTGTCCTCGTCCGACGCCTCGGCAAACGCGACGCCTCCGTCGAACATCTCGCCGCTCTGCGGCTGCGACTGCTGCGACTTCTGCGGACGCACATTGAAGTCGTCGCTGCGCGTGAATCCGTCCGCTTTCAACATCTGCTCGAGCACGTTTATATCCGTCGTCACGTCGAGCGCCTCCGACTCGAACAGCTTATCGAACTGCGTCTTGTAGCCGTCTATGAGCATGTCGAGTGTTTCCTCTATGTTTCTCATACCGGCGTCGATGT
Source organism: uncultured Clostridia bacterium (assembly GCA_947624945.1). Classification (GTDB taxonomy): domain Bacteria; phylum Bacillota; class Clostridia; order Oscillospirales; family CAG-272; genus DTU064. The sequence goes on from CANQMJ010000015.1 coordinate 23,618, forward strand.
TCTCGCCGCGTATGCCCTGATCCTCGAAGTACGCGTAAGAGTTGAGCAACTTAAGCGTCGTCGGCAGATAATACGACAAAAACGTCCCGAGCTGCGGCTCCATCTCCGGCTTCTGCTCGACGAGATTGAATATTTTGCGCGTCAGATCCTCGATCTTATCTATTTTCTCTGACACCGCGACGTCGTCGATGTCGTCGTTGAGCTCGCGTATGCGGTGCAGTATTTTCTCATGCTCCGACATCTCCGCCGCTGTTTCATCAGGCGACTTCGGCTCCGCCGCCTTAGCGTCGCTCTGCGACTTCATATAGTTCATCACGTCGTCACCGTACGCGTCCTTCTCGGCCTCCGCCCTCGCATCCTTGAACAGAATAACGTATCCGAGCCTGCGGTCGATCACGACCTCTCCGCCGAGCAGCCCCTTCGAGCTCATGTACTGCAAATCTTTTATGACTCGCGACATCGACGTGTCCGCTATGTCGGCGAGCTTTTTAATCGAGTAGAACCGTTCGCCGCGAAGCGCGGACAGATAGCTCATGATGCGGTAATCGCGCGTGCGCGAGAAGCGGCGGTACAGATAAATGAGCGCCGTTATGCTCGACGAGACGGTAGCGGTGACGATCGAGCCCATCGTAGCGCCGGCAAGACCGCTGTATGCGATATCGGTGACAGCGCCTGTCAGGACAAAAAGTGAGAATATCAGAGAAAACACAAACGCGATCGTAGACAAAACGGTCGCCGCCGACGTAAACTTCTGTGACCTCGGGAAGAACGCGCGCTTGCCGGACTGTCTGCCCGCGCCTGTCTGTGCGTCGGACGCAGATGCAGACGCAGCAGATGCAGATGTAGTAGTCGTATACTGCGCTTTCGCGCCCGTCGGCGGTACGAACGGAGGCGGCGCGCCGTAGTTTTTGCCCGTATTGCCGCCCGTTTCGGATAACGTCTCGCGCAGCGCGTCGCCGACCTCGCGGAATACGCCGCCGACCGAGCCCGTCTTTCCCCCCTGCGGCACGGAATAAGACGTTTTCGGCGTCGACTGTGCTGCGTCGTCCGTGCCCGGGTCATATTTGCGTCCCGCAAGGCGCGTCAGCGTCTGCTGACTGAGAAACGGCGCGAGCGCTGTTATCGTCTTGACCGTCATGCCGTCGGCGCGCTCGACGAGCACGTCGAGCGTCTGCTCCGACAGAAACGGAGCGAGCTGGATAAGGCTGTGCGCCTCGACATTGTTTGCGCGCAGTGCGAGCTTGCCGAGCGCTTCGCGCGATAAAAACGGCGCGATTTTTATAAGACTTGCAAAATCGACGTTTTCGACGCGCTCCGACATCGCGTCGAGATTTGCACGGCTCGTATACATGGCGGATCTGCGAAGCATGTCGATATCGACGGCGCCTGTCTGCGCGCCGTCCATGCCGGGCGCTCGGTAATTGGCGCTTCCCGGCGCGCCGGGACCGGCGCGGCGCATGTATTCTTCCTGTCTGCGCGCCGCCTCTTCCTTTTCCTTCGAGCTCTCGTACATCGAACGCAATATCGCGAGCACAACGCCGACCGGCCACGCTCCGAAAACAAAGCACAGTATTATCACGGGTACGGGTACGTTTATGCCCTTAAAACTATTATTCATTTCACAAAAGTCCCCACTTTGCTCTGATGTTTATTCGAGATGCGCGCCGATGATGCGGCACATCTCGTCAAGCACGCGCTTGCTCTCGTCCGCGCCTATGTCGGACTCCTTAAAGTCGACTTCCTCGAGCGCATGCGTTATGTCCGTTATCTCGCTGTCCGTCGTGCGCGACTGTACGAGCGCGCACGTCTCGCGCGGCGTGTCCGAATTCTTGACGCTCAGTCCGCGCGAGCGGTATATGCCGCGCAGCGTGACGTATGCGAATTGAAGCTGCGCCTCCTTCGTCGGGAGCGACGCGAGCTGCGCGAGGAATTCTTTATAAGTCCTTGTGCGCTGCGCGCGCCTTTCATATTCGCGTATCGTCGCCTTTTGCAGTCTTATCGTCTCATCCTTGAAATTCGCAAAATCATTATAATACTCGTGGAAGCCCGAGTTGAGATCCCACGCCATCGTTAGAAACATGAATATCTCGCGTATCCACTCCTTTATTTTCCCGACGATGCGTTTCGTGTATTCGCTGCCGCGCATTATGAAGAAGGCGACGACGACCAAAAACAGTCCGACGAACAGCGCGAGCAAAAGCTTCTCGCCGAGCGGCTGACCCTCGAGCACGAGAAGTCCTCTGCCGCCCTCTCCGTAAGTCTCGTAGTATTCCGCGCTGTTATGGTCCATCGAGGACGAAAGTATCAGCGCGAGAAGCAGCCTGCCGATAAATCGCAGTCCGACGAGCACCGACGCGACGACGATCGACGCTGCGACAATGACGATGAGCATCACCATGATTATGCTGAAATTGTACGCTCTTCCGACCGTCGATATCGTTGCGAGCGCGTCGGCGGCGCGCCGCTGTATGTGCGTCTGATTGAGCACGACGAGCGCGCACACAGCGAATACGGCGAGGAACAGCGTCATCGTGCCTGTCGGTATCCCCATCATCGTCGCGACGACGAAAAAGATGAACGACAGCGCGAAGAAAGAGAACATCGTTGGCAGCGATATAACGCGGTGCGGCGGGTAGAACCACAAAAATATGCCCGACGTCATCCCGAAAAATGACGACAGTGCGAATATAAGCGGGTAGAGCGAGTTCGGATCGTCGCGGAACACGCCGTTCGGCGCGTTGATGCGCCCCA
>CANQMJ010000016.1 GCA_947624945.1 uncultured Clostridia bacterium
TCTTTCGGGTTCGACAAGGGGGACTTTCTTGCGAGAAAGTCCCCCTTGTCAAAAAACCTATTCGAAGGTGTGAAAGACGTCACCACGTCAGACGAACAAAGGTAGCTGCCGGTGGGAACAGACTGTACGATGAACCGCAGTGAGCGGAAAAGTCAGCTAACGATACGACCTGCGACACGTTTCCGCTGACGCGGAAAGTGTGGCGCTGCCGTCACTTGAAAGGCGGCAGTTTTCGCTACGCGAAAAGTGTGGCAGAAAATGACAGCGGCGCCGCAGCGGCACTTTAGCGCCGGACGCGACTTTCCTCTTGATTTATTGCGCCGAAGATGATAAAATATAATAGCTGTATTTATACGCAAAAAAGAGGCGTGAAATGGAACGGGTCTCAAAACACGAATACTATCTCGACATCGCCGAGACAGTGTCGGAGCGCAGCACTTGTCTGCGTCGGCGCTTCGGCGCGATAATAGTCAAAAACGACGTGATAATCTCGACCGGGTACAACGGCGCGCCGCGCGGACGCAAAAACTGCTGCGACCTCGGCTCCTGTTACCGTGACAAGCTCGGCATACCGCGCGGTCAGCGATATGAGATGTGCCGCAGCGTCCATTCGGAGGCGAACGCCATAATCGCTGCTCCGCGCGATCAGATGATAGGCTCGACGCTGTACATGTGCTGCACGGACCCGAAGACGGGGGAGGTCGTGCCGGACACGAACAGTTGCATGATGTGCAAGCGGCTCATCCTGAACGCAGGCATCGAAACGGTCGTGATACGCGACAGGCGCGGCGAGCACAGGATCATCGAGACGAGAGGCTGGATAGAGGACGACGACTCGCTCTCGGGCGAGTACGGATATTGATAAACGACAGAATGTCGGTTTAAGCAAAGCTATGGAAACAGTATTAGAAAAAAAGGGAAAAACGGACGCGCTCCCGCTCGTCGAAAAAGACGGCGGGGACGAAAAGTCATTCGCCGTCTGCTTTGTCTGCACGGGGAATACGTGCCGCTCGCCGATGGCGGAGGCGTACATGAAATCGCTCGGGTACAAAAACGCATTCTCGCGAGGACTGCACGCGTTTGAGGAGTCGCCGATGTCGCGTTTCGCGCAGATGACGCTCGAGGAAAACGGCATAGACGTCCCCGACCACAGGGCGCACAACATCACAGACGCAGATATGGCGCGCGCGGACGCGGTTTATGCGATGACGTCGCGCCATGCGACGCAGCTTTTGTTTTCGTATCCGCAGTATGCGGAGAAGATACGCGTTATGCCGCACGAGATCCCCGACCCTTACGGTGGCGACATCGACGCATATCGAAAGGCATTTGCCGAAATCAAATCGGCAATTGCCGAAATTGTCGGAAAAGAGTCGGAATGAGCGCGTCTGCGAGACTGTGTGACGCGCATGCGCTGACGGCGGACGAGCTCGACGCGATTTACTCGATAGAGCAGAGCTGCTTCGGCATTGAATCATGGAGCCGCGACGGGCTTGTGCGTTTTTTATCCGGCGACAACGTTTTGACTGCCGCCGTATATGCGGACGGCAGGATCGTATCGTTAGCGTGCTCGGTCGCGGTCTGCGACGAAGCCGAGATAGTCAAGGTCGCGACAAGTCCCGACTGCAGGCGGCGCGGATATGCGAAAACGGCGATAAACGCGCTGTTTTCCGCATTTGTAAAAAACGATATCCGCCGCGTGCTGCTCGAGGTGCGCGAGACGAACGAAGGCGCTCGCGCGCTTTACGGCTCGCTCGGTTTCGTCGAGTATTCGCGGCGCAAAAACTACTACTCCTCGCCGCGCGAGGACGCGATACTGATGGAAAAATATATATGAAAATATTGGCAATCGAAAGCTCCTGCGACGAGACGGCGACAGCCGTCGTCGAGATGGGGGACGGCGTGCGGCGCATCTTGTCGAGCGTCGTCGCATCGCAGATAGAGATACATAAGCGGTTCGGCGGCGTCGTGCCCGAGGTAGCGGGACGCGCCCACATCGAATGTATAGCGCGCATAACGAGAGAGACGCTCGACGAGTCGGAGACGGCGCTCTCCGACATAGACGCGATAGCGGTAACAGCGCGTCCGGGACTTATCGGCGCGCTTCTCGTCGGTGTAAACTTCGCAAAGTCGCTGGCGTTCGCTAACCGCAAGCCGCTCGTCGACGTCGACCACATACGCGGTCACGTCGCCGCCGCGTACCTCGCGCACCCCGACCTCGCCCCGCCGTTTCTGGCGATGGTGGCGTCGGGCGGTCACACCTCGATAATAGACGTCCGCTCGTACACGGACTACGCGCTCGTAGCGGGGACGCGCGACGACGCCGTAGGAGAGGCGTTCGACAAGGCGGCGCGCGTGCTCGGCATCCCTTACCCGGGCGGCGCCGAGATGGACAGGCTCGCGGACTATGGCGACGAGCATGCGATAAAGTTCCCGTCGCCGGCGCTCGAGGGCGGCGAGTTCTCGTTCTCGGGACTGAAAACTGCCGTCATCAACCACGTCCACACGTGCGAACAGCGCGGCGAAGAGATAAACAGAGAGGACATAGCGTCGTCGTTCACGCGCGCCGTCTGCGACGGTATATGCAGACAGATCGCGCTCGCGCTCGACAAAACGGGACGCGAACGTTTCGTGCTCGCGGGAGGTGTCGCGGCGAATTCGCATCTGCGGGCTTCACTCTCTGAGCTGTGCGAGTCGCGCGGCATCGGATTTTACGTGCCGCCGAAGCAGTTGTGCGGCGACAACGCGGCGATGATAGGCGCGCAGGCGTACTACGAATACATGGCGGGCGTTCGCGCGTCGACGTCGCTGAATGCGTGCGCGACGGGAGAATTGTAAAAATGTGGAAAACTATGTTGAAACGGTGGGAAATACTGTCAGCATGGTGAAGTATATACGGAAGTTTGCGGAAAACGGCGGGGATAAAGAGAAAAATCGGTGAAAATACGCTTGAATTTTGACGGCGGCGCGTTCGGGTTGCCGAACGAAGCCGCAAAATGCATAAAATCGGCGACGAGAGAGGACATGGCGGCGCTGCTCTCGATAGCGTCTGCCGGCGGCGATGCGGACGTTGAAGCTGCCGCCGCGTGCGCGGGGATAACGAGGTTGCAGTTCGACGCCGCAGTCGCGTTCTGGCGCGGCGCGGGCGTTCTCTGCGTCACGTCGGACGCGGACACGGCTGTGGCGAAGGACGAAAAGCCGAAGGCGTTAAAGCCGTCGGCGCGCACGCCGGAGCTGTCCGGCGACGAGGTCGAGGCGATGATAACGGAGTCGCCGGAGCGTCGCTCGCTCCTCTACGAGTGCCAGCAGACGATGGGGCACATTTTCAATAACGCCGAATCTGCGGTCATACTTTCGATGAGGGAATATCTCGGGCTCGAGGACGAATACATACTGCTTCTGCTCGCGCACGTCAAAAGGCGCGGCAAAAAGTCCGTAAAATACGCGGAAAAGATGGCGTACACGCTTTATGAACGCGGCGTCGACACGACGGAGGCGCTCGAGGAGTATCTGTCGTGGCTCGAATCGTCGAGCGAGCTCGAGGGGCGGTTCCGCGCGCTGTGCGGCATGGGGACGCGTCAGTTCACGCAGAAGGAGCGCGACTTCTTCGAGCGCTGGGTGCGCGAATTCGGCTGCGGCTACGATATGCTCGAATCTGCGTACTCTGCGACCGTCGACGCAATAGGCAAATTTTCGATGGCGTACATGAACAAGGTGCTCGAATCGTGGCACGAAAAAGGCGAAAAAGCATCGTCGGCTTCGTCCGCATCGTCCGGCAGGGACACGTCGCAGAGCAGCACCGGCAGCTTCGATACGGACGATTTCTTCAGGCTCGCCGTCAAGCGCGGACTCGGAGGCTGACAAAATAAACGCGGGGACTATACGATATGAGTTACAGGCGTGAGGACTACATAAAGGTAAACGAGCTGCTCGCAAAGCGCCGCGGGGACGCGGAAGCAGAGGCGCGTGCGCGCCTTTACGACGCGTACGAGCGTATGCCCGAACTGCGCGAGGTGGACAAAACGCTCGCGCGGACGTCGGCGAAGATAGCGGCTGCGATAGCGGGCGGCAGAGACGAGATAGAGGCGCGCATCGCGGAGATAGAGGCGGAAAACATGTCGCTCCAGCGTCGGCGCGCGCAGATACTCGTCGACAACGGCTACCCCGCCGACTACACGGAGCCGCGATACTTTTGCCGCGAGTGCGGCGACACGGGCTTTGTCGGCAGCCGCGAATGTTCGTGCCGCAGACGCGCGCTCATAACGGCGGGGTACGAGAGCTCCGGCATCGGCGAGCTTTTGCGGACACAGACGTTTGAGACGTTTTCGCTCTCGTATAACGGCGAGTTCCCGTCAACGGCTCGCAACCTTGAAACGGTCAAAAGATACGCGGAAAGCTTCACCGGCGACGGCGACGGAAGTCTTCTTCTCGTAGGCAGTACGGGGCTCGGCAAGACGCATCTGTCGTCGTCGGCGGCGCGCGTCGTCATCGAGCGGGGCTTTGACGTATTCTATATCAAATCGCAGAACATGATGTCGCTGTTTGAGGATCATCAGTTCCGCCGCGAGCGCGCCGACGAGGACGCGGTGCAGAGATGCTTCGACTGTGACCTATTGATAATAGACGACCTCGGCACCGAGGTGTCGAACGGTTTCACGAACGCGATGCTGTATAATGTCGTCGACACTCGCATCAGCCGCAGAAAGGGAATGATAATAAATACGAATCTTTCGGCGGCGGAGCTTCGCAAAAGATACGCGGACAGGATAACGAGCCGTCTGTTCGGCGAGTTCACGGCGCTGCTCTTCGAGGGACGCGACGTGAGGGCGGAAAAACTCCGTTAAAAGTGACAAAAAACACTTGACAAACGTCGAGCGGTGTGGTATTATTTGTTTCAGTAGAGAAAGCCGTGCGCGGCGGACCCTATCAAAACAGAATAAAAAAAGATGATCGGACTCGACTGCAGAAGAGGACGGTCATCTTTTTTTCACCGCAATTATATCGCGGAAATATCATGCGCTTTCACATATGATGCACGCGCCTTTCCGTGTAAGCATTTGTTCATAAAATATGTTCCCGTTTCACGGAAAAAATGTCGAATATTTTTTTAAAATGATATTGCATACGCGGTCGCAATCTGTTACAATATGTACGCTTAATAAAAAAACCGCCCGGGGACGGGCTGCTGTAAGGTAATTGCGTGCGGTCTTGTTCTTTGTGGCGGTGTTTTTCTGTATAGGCGCGAAAAAAACGAAAGGGGAGTTTCCGGGGTGGCAACACGCCGGAAGAGATCACGGGTAACAAACGAAAGAGATGAACGGAAAGAAGATCATAGAACTGCGCGGCATCACCAAGTCATTCGACGGCGAGGTGGTGCTTGACAACATTTCACTTGACATCTACGAGGACGAGTTCCTGACGCTGCTCGGACCGTCGGGCTGCGGTAAGACTACGACGCTGCGCATCATCGGCGGATTCGAGACGCCGGACTCGGGCGAGGTATTCTTCGACGGCAAAAAGATAAACGATACGCCGCCGTACAAGCGCAACATCAACACGGTGTTCCAGAAATACGCGCTTTTCCCGCATTTGAACGTGTACGAGAACATCGCGTTCGGTCTTCGCCTCCAAAAGACGAAGCTGCCCGAGGACGAGATATCGCGCAGGGTCAAGGAAATGCTCGAAATGGTCAATCTGCGCGGCTTTGAACGCCGCCGCGTGACGACGCTTTCGGGCGGTCAGCAGCAGCGCGTCGCGATCGCGCGCGCGCTCATCAACAACCCCAAAGTTTTGCTTCTCGACGAGCCGCTCGGCGCGCTCGACTTAAAGCTGCGCAAGGATATGCAGAACGAGCTCAAGGGGATGCAGAAGCGCACGGGCATCACGTTCATCTATGTGACCCACGATCAGGAGGAGGCGCTCTCCATGTCGGATACCGTCGTCGTCATGAACGAGGGCTCCATCATGCAGATAGGCACGCCGACAGACATTTATAACGAGCCGTCGAACGCATACGTCGCCGACTTCATCGGCGAGTCCAACATCATCGACGGCGTCATGCTCGCGGACAGAAGCGTCAGATTCGCCGGTCACACGTTCGAGTGCGTCGACGGCGGATTCGGCAAAAACGAGCAGGTCGACGTCGTCGTGCGTCCCGAGGACGTCGACGTCGTTGCAGTCGACAAGGGCATGCTGACGGGAAAGGTGACGTCGGTCACGTTCAAGGGCGTCCACTGGGAGATAATCGTCGATATCGACAACTTCAAGTGGATGATACAGACGACGGACTACGTCGCGCCCGACGCCGAGATAGGCGTCTATATCGAACCCGACGCCATCCACATAATGAAGAAATCGGAATATTCCGACATGTTCGGCGACTACTCGTCGTTCTCCGATGAGCTCGACGAGCTGTCCGACGTTGACGCGGAGGGTGAAGAATAAAAATGAAACGCAGCTTTATGCAGAGGGCGGCGGCAGCGCCGCATATCGTGTGGAGCGTGCTGTTCATAATCGCCCCGCTCATATTCGTCGTTTACTATTCGTTCACCGACCTCGACGGCGCGTTCACGACTGAGAACATCGGACGTCTTTTCACATCGAATTACGTTCTGATATTCGTCAATTCTCTCTGTCTCGCGCTCATATCGACGGTCGTGTGCCTCGTCATCGCGTACCCGCTCGCCTACATCTTCTCGCGCATGAAGGAGAAGTGGCAGCGCGTGATGGTGCTTCTCATAATGATACCGCTGTGGATGAACTTCCTCATCACGACGTATTCGTGGATGACGATACTCGAGGACACCGGCATCATCAATTCTCTTTTCAAAGCGATAGGTCTTGACCCCGTACACATGATAAACACGCCGGGCGCCGTTGTCGTAGGCATGGTGTTCTGCTATCTGCCGTATATGATACTGCCGATATACACCGTGATGTCCGGCATCGACCCGAAGCTGCTCGAAGCCGCGTCCGACCTCGGATGCAGCGGCTGGCACGTCATGACGCGCGTCGTCATGCCGATGTCGCTTTCCGGCGTCATATCGGGCATAACGATGGTGTTCGTGCCGTCTATCTCGACGTTCTATATTTCGCAGAAGCTCGGCGGCGGCACGTTCCAGCTCATAGGCGACACCATTGAGAGCTACTTCGTCGGAACCGCGATCAACTATCACTTCGGTGCTGCGCTCTCGCTCGTACTCATGATACTGATACTTCTGTCGATGGCGGTGATGAACCACTATTCGGACTCCGAGGATGAAGGAGGCAGACGCATCAAATGAAAACGCTCTCAAGACTCTACCTCACCCTCGTATTCATTTTCCTCTATTCGCCGATAGCGGTGATGATACTCATCTCGTTCAACTCGGGCGAGTCGACGACGGAGTTCCTCGGCTTTTCGCTCCGCTGGTACCGCGAGATGTTCCGCGATTCTGCAACACTCGAAGCGCTCAAAAACACGCTCGTTCTGTCCGTCTCGTCTGCGGTCGCATCGACGGTCATAGGCACGCTTGCCGCCGTCGGAATCGACAGGATGAGGAACCGCTTTCTGCGCCGCGCCGTCATGTCGGTGACGAACATACCGATGATGAACCCCGACATCGTGACAGGCATATCGCTGATGCTCGTGTTCGTGTTCGTCGGCACGCTGCTCGGACTCGAATCGTATCTCTCATTTTGGACGCTTCTGATCGCGCACGTCACGTTCAATCTGCCGTATGTGATACTGTCCGTGCTGCCGAAGCTGAAGCAGATGGACAAGAATATCCCCGAGGCGGCGCTCGACCTCGGCTGCACGCCGATACAGTCGTTTTTCAAGGTGGAGCTGCCGTTCATAATGCCCGGCGTCGTGACGGGGCTCATAATGGCATTCACGCTGTCGTTCGACGACTTTGTCATAAGCAATTTCACGAGCGGCTCGAGCTATGAGACGCTGACGATACACATCTATTCGATGATAAAGAAGAGCGTCAAGCCCGACATATACGCTTTGTCGACGCTCATCTTCGCGGCGGTGCTGCTGCTCCTCGTAATATCGAATGCGAGCGACAGCTCGGGCGAGCCGAAAAAGAAGAAAAAGGACGGCTCCGACAAGAAGCGACGCATGTTCCTCATGCGCGGCAAGGAAGGGGGCGTGGCGAAGTGAAAAAGCTGTTGCTCACCGTGCTTGTACTGCTTGCCGTTGTCGCGTCTATGATGCTTTTCTCGTGCGCGGGCGGGGAGACCGAGCACCTCTACGTATATAACTGGGGCGAATACATCTCCGACGGCAGCGAGGACTCGCTGAACGTGACGAAGGAGTTCGAGTCCTACTACGAGGAGCTGACGGGAAAGCGCATGAAGGTCCACTATACGACGTATCCGTCTAACGAGGACATGTATGCGAAGATCAGCAGCGGCACATCGAATTACGACGTGATAATACCGTCCGACTACATGATCGAGCGCATGATAAAGGAGGACCTGTTAGCCCCCGTCAACATCGAGGCCGTATGCGAGAAGTACGGCGCCGAGTGCTACTACGACTATATAGGCGAGGATTATCGCGGGCTGTTCTACGATCCCGACAACATCTACTCTGTCCCGTACACGTACGGGCGCGTCGGCGTGATATACAACACGACGATGGTGGACGAGGAGGACCTCGGCGGCTGGGAGCTCATGTGGAACGAGAAGTATGCGGGCAAGATACTGCAGTTCAACAATTCCCGCGACGGCTTCGCGACGGCGCAGTACATGCTCGGACTCGACGTGAACTCGACCGATCGCGCCGACTGGGAGTCGGCGCAGCGTCGTCTGCTCGAACAGAAGCCGCTGATACAGAGCTACGTGATGGACGAGATCTACAACAAGATGGAGTCCGGCGAGGCGGCTATTTCGGCGTACTATGCGGGCGACTACTTCACGATGCTGGACATCAACGAGGATCTCGGCTTCTACTATCCCGAGCGGACGAACGTGTTCGTCGACGCGATGTGCATACCTAAGGGGAGCCAGAATCCCGAGACGGCGGCGCTGTTCATCAATTTCATGCTTTCGCCCGATATAGCGATAGCGAACGCTGAGTATATATATTACGCGTCGCCGAATTCGCTCGTGTTCGAGGACGAAGGCTACATCGAGGAGATGGGTCCCGAGGCGATGGAGATACTTTATCCCGAGGGGTTCAACTTCGCCGAGGAACTGAACACGTACGCGTACCGCAACCTCGACGACAAAACGCTCGACATGATAAACTCCCTTTGGGAGGAAATGAAGATAACGGGCGGCCTGCCGACGTCGGTGTACGTCATAACCGTTGTTCTCGTCGTTTTGATCGCGTCGATGATCGCGGCTGTCGTCATTGTAAAAAAGCGCCGCGCGCGCTGGTATTGATTAAGGTTTTTGTGCGAGAGAAGGGAAACTTTTTGGGAAAAGTTTCCCTTCTCTCGCGCTCTCATCCTTTCAAAAACTTTTATTTACAGGTTTTTGTTTTTATGAATTTGTCGTCCAAGTAACGGCAAAGTGCCGTAGGCTTTCCAGCGTACACTACGCGCACTTTGCTCGTGCGATGCTCGACGCTCCCGGCGTTAAACGAAGACACGACGCTTCGACGGCGCAGTCGCCTCGTCGCGAGGGAGCTGTTATGCCGATATGTTGACGCGGTCTACGCCCTGTTGCCTCTTTTGCCGCCGACTGGATAACATCGACGAACACACGGGAGCCTTTTTCTGGATTGTTAAGGATATCTTTTTCGCGAAAAAGATATCCTTAACACGCGTGGCTCCTTCGTGCGAAGGACGAAATAGTCACTTTACGCAAAAGGTGATATAAGATAGCTGCCGGTCGATACAGACTGCACAATGAACCGCGGTGAGCGGAGAAACACGCTATGGCAACGAGTGAGCGAGTACGCGAAAAGTGTGGGAGATACCGGTTATGGCAACGGGCGAGCGTTTACGCGAAAAAAATCACACAAATTTGTGAATACCTATTGACAAATCGGCGGATATGTGGTATAATAATATAGCGGTCCTGCGCGGGACGGTAAATGACAAAAACGACGCAAGTTAAGGAGAGCGGACATGGCGTACGCGATGCACGGCGGGATACAGTATGAATATATCGACGCCATGCGCGCGGCGCGCGGTGCGGATGTGACGGATATGGCGCCGTCTGCGTCGCTCGTTTTGACGCTCCCCGAAAATAAACGCGTACTTGTAAGAGTCGGCGACAGAGTTTTGCGCGGGCAGGTGGTAGCGGAGGCTGACGGAATACTTCTGCATACGCCCGAGGCGGGTTTTGTGTCGGAGACGTCGGACGCTGTCCGCATCGAGTGCGACGGCACGGACGAGACGGCGGCGACGGTCGTTAAAACAAATAAGCGCCTGCAGGACTGTACTCGCGAGGAGATAATAGAAAAGCTGCGCATTTGCGGAGTTGCGGACAGCGACGGGTCGTCGATGGCGGACAGACTGGAGAGCGCTGACGGCGCGTCAGTTCTTATCGCGGAATGTATCGACGACATCGCCGCCGCGTCGTCGCCGGCGTCGATAGTCAACGGCATGAAGATATTGATGTTCGCGCTCGGCGTGAGGCAGGGCGTCATCGTTTGCGGCGACGACATCATTGACGCGGCGAAAAAGCTGTCGGATATTTGTGCGAAGTCGAAGCTCATAAAGGTCGCAACGGTGCGCGCGAAGTATCCGCAGGCGGACAAAAAGCGCCTTGCGTATGCGGTCACGGGACGGCGCGCGGCGAATGAATTCGTCGTGTCGGCGCAGACGTGCGCCGCCGTCTACGATGCGTTCGTGACGGGGATGCCGCAGACGAGGCGCATCGTCTCGGTCACTAAGGGAAAGATATCGAAGAATATACGCGCCGCGATAGGAACGAGCTTTGCGGAGTTGTTGAAGTTCGCGGGAATAGAGGTCGGCGGCGGCGGCGATATAGTCGAGGGCGGGCTTTTATGCGGGCATAGCGTTTCGCCCGGTGACTCGGTCGGTAAAACGACGCGGTCGCTCGCGGTGCTTGCGTCCGACAACGTATACGTTCGGCGCGGCGCCGACGTATGCATACGTTGCGGGCGGTGCGTGTCCGCGTGCCCGGAAAAGCTGTTGCCGAATTATATAGTTTCATATATCCGCGACGGAAAAGAGCATGCGGCGCTCTCGCGCGGCGCGCTCGACTGCGACGGCTGCGGAGTCTGCTCGTACGTTTGTCCGGGCGGCGTGCCGATCGCGGACATTATAACGGGATTTGCTAAAAACCACGCTCGGGAGGCGGGATCGGAGGCGCAGAATGAACGCGATAAAAGCTGACGGCGCGCCGTTTATAAAGAGTCCCGAGACCGTGCGCGCGATGATGGCGGACGTAGTAACGGCGATGATACCCGCCGCCGTTTGGGCGGTATGGCGATTCGGGGCAAAGGCGCTTTTGCTCATGGCGCTGTCGGTTTCGACGTCTGTTTTGTGCGAGGGAGTATTTGAATTTATTGCGAAAAAGCGTGTGACGGTCGGCGATCTGTCGGCTGTCGTGACGGGACTGCTCATCGCGTTCGGACTGCCGGTCGAGGCTCCGTGGTACGTGCCGGTATTCGCGTCCGTGTTTGCGATAATCATTGTGAAATGCGCGTTCGGCGGGCTCGGCGCGAACGTGTTCAATCCGGCGCTCGCGGGCGTCGTGTTCGTGCGGCTCTGCTTTCGGTCGAGGCTGCCGTATTCGTCGGCGCTGACGGCGCTGGCGGTCGGCAAGCTGCCGGAGTATTCGGTTTACGATGCTGCTGTCGGTATGACGGACGGCGCGATCGGCGAGGTGTCGGCGATGCTTTTGACCGTCGGCGGGCTCTATCTTATCGTGCGGAGCGTCATCGACTGGCGCGTGCCGGTGCTTTTCGTCGGCACGGTCGCGGCGCTGTCGGTGCTGTTCCCGCAGAATGCGGCGTACATACTGTACGAGCTGTTTTCGGGGTCGCTGTTCCTCGGCGCCGTATTTATGGCGACGGATCCGACGACGACGCCTGTGACCGGCGTCGGAAGATGCGTTTTCGCGGTCGGCGCGGGCGCGCTCACGTATGTGATGAGGCGGTTCGGCGGCGATCTTGACGGCGTCGCGTATGCGATTTTGGCGATGAATATGCTGTCGGGCACGATAGACAGGATAGCGGCTCCGCGCTCTATGCGGTCCGGGACGGGTACGGAGGCGGCAAAGTGAAGCTGCCGGAGATGAAAATAGCAGTTTCAAAGGAAACGGTGATAAAGTATGCGGCGACGGCGGCCTTCGTCGCGATGATGGCGGCGGCTGCCGTGACGTGCGCGCATTTTGCTGCGGACGGGGACGCGTACAGGGAGACGGACGCGGCTGCGGATATAGGTTATGTAGATATAGTTGAGAATGACGATGCGGTCCCGCCGCATGGTGTCGGGAATGACGGCGGCAGGGAAACAAACGGTGCCGTGAGTGCGGGCGCGCATGATGATGAAGTCGGGACTGTCGTCGGCGAGACTGGCGCGGATAATGCGGGCGATGAAGGCACCGAAAGCGGCGCGGACGGAGTTGATGAAGCCGACGAAGGGACGGAGACTCATGTGCAGGCGCTGCCGCCGATGGAGATAGTGACGGCGGAGACGAAAAAGGAGACGGAGCCGCCGGCCGAAACGGAGCCGCCGATCGAAACGGAACCGCCGATTGAGACAGAGGCACCGGTCGAAACGGAACCGCCCGTTGTGACGGAGGCACTGGTCGAGACGGAAGCGCCGGTTGTGACGGAGCCGCCGGTCGTGACGGAAACGACGGCGGCGGAGACGACGGCAGTTGAAACGACTGTGGCGGAGACGACGGCAGTCGAAACGACTGCGACCGAAACGACTGCGTTCGAAACGACTGCGACCGAAACGACTGCGTTCGAAACGACTGCGGACGGTGAAACAGCTTCGACAGAAGGGACAGAAGGTTAAATGACACGCGAGCGATATGCCGGTATTTTGAATACGGTCAGGCACAATATCCTCGACGCGTCGCCGCTTTTCACAGCGGCGATAGGCGCCGCCGGCGCTGTCGTGTTCACGCGAAGCGTCGCGGATGCGGCGGCTGCCGCCGTCATCGCCGTGCTCGTCATGACGTCCGCGAGCGTTATGTCGTCGGTGGCGCGGATGTGGGGAGTCGGCAAAAATGCGTGCTTTCTCGTGTTTTTTACGACTGCCGCAGCTGTCGTCGCAGCATGCGGGCTTTTCACGGCGCGTGTTTTGCCGCTCGAATGGAACAGGATCGGCGCGTGCTGTCCGCTGTTCACGGCGGGAAGTCTCGCCGCCCACGTATCGAGAATGAGAAATGACACGCTTGCCGCTGACGCGGCTGCCGCCGCGTCGTATTCGGCGGGGTACGGGATAAGCCTTATCGTGATAGCTCTGTTGCGCGCCGCGTTCGGGAGCGATTATGCAGAGTCGCCGTCGTGCGCGCTGATTTTGGCGGGTGTTATCGCGGCGGTGTACGGGGTATGTGTGCGGAGGTTGAACGAGTACATAAATGCGCTGGCGGAAAAGCGCGCGGCGGTGAGTGAAGAGAGTGCGGAGAGTGAAGATATTGAAAATGCAGATAATAGTGAAAATGCAGATGCGGTCGATGCAGTTGAAATAGAGGCTGCAGAGAACACAGCGGGCGCGGGTGACGGTGGTGGAAATGGGAACGACTGAGCTTTTGGCGTATGTGTTTTTCACGATGTTCACCGCGAACGCGGCGCTCGTCCGCTCGGCGGGACTCGATTCCGTCGATGCAGTGACGCGCGGCACGAAAAGCGTTTTGCCGATGTCGATCGGCATAGCGTTTTCGTCGGCGGTGACGAACGTCATCGTTTATGCGATATTAGAGTTGTCGGGCTCGGCGACGCTGCTCGACGCGACGGTGACGGTCCTGACGGCGCTGTTCGTCTCGTATGCGTCGGACTTCGTTTACCGCAAACTCGGCGGCAAAGATAAAAGCGAGCACAAGTGGCTGATGTTCAACTCGGCGACGTGCGGCGTCGTGCTGCTCGCAAGAGCGCATACGACGGTGTTTTTAGACAGTCTGATATGCACGGTGATATTTTCGGTGTCGGTCGCGGTCACGTATGCCGTTATCGCGCATATACGCACCGATATGAGGGAGCGCGATATCCCGCGCGCGTTTCGCGGCGCGCCGTCGTTTCTGCTCCTGCTCGGGTTGTGCGCGATGGCGCTTTTAGGCTTTGAGGGCGTCGAGTTCTAAACAGTATTATTAACTTCGGAATTTCTGACAAAAATTCACATATAAAATGCTTTGGAGGAAAAGGAAAATGTCAAACGGAATTTACAGTGTACCGAGAGCGTACAATGAGCCGATCCACGCTTATATGCCGGGTTCGGCGGAGCGCGAGAGCCTTAAGGCGGAGCTTGCGCGTCAGTCGGCGGAGATAGTCGACGTACCGCTCATAATCGGCGGCAAAGAGGTAAGGACGTCGACGGTGCGCGACGTGGTAATGCCGCACGACCATCATCACGTTATAGCGCGCTATTCGGTGGCGGGCGAGGCTGAGCTCAAGGCGGCGATAGACGCGGCGCTCGCGGCTAAGGCTGAGTGGCAGGCGATGCCGTTCGAGCACAGGGCGGCGATATTCCTGAAGATCGCGGAGCTTTTGACGACGAAGTACCGCGACGCGATAAACGCGGCGACGATGCTCGGTCAGTCGAAGACGGTGTTCCAGGCGGAAATTGATTCTGCGTGCGAGCTCGCGGATTTCTTCCGCTTCAACGTCGAGAACGCCGAGACGATATACCATCAGCAGCCGAACAGCTCGAAGGGAATCTGGGACCGAGTCGAGTACAGACCTCTTGATGGTTTTGTAGTGGCGATAACGCCGTTCAACTTCACGTCTATCGCGGGCAATCTGCCGTCCGCTCCCGCTCTCATGGGCAACACGGTGCTGTGGAAGCCGTCCTCGACGGCGGTACATTCGAATTATCTTCTGATGAAGATAATGATGGAGGCGGGACTGCCGGCGGGCGTCATCAACTTCATCCCGTCACGCGGCGTCGACGTGAGCAAGTATGTGCTGCCGCACCCGAAGATGGCGGGCTTCCACTTCACGGGCTCGACGGAGGTGTTCTCCGGTGTGTTCAAGACTGTGGGCGAGAACATTCGAACGTATGAGTCGTATCCGCGTCTCGTCGGCGAGACGGGGGGCAAGGACTTCATTTTCGCGCACAACACGGCGGACGTGGACGCGCTCGCGGCGGCGATGGTGAGAGGCGCTTACGAGTATCAGGGTCAGAAGTGCTCGGCGGCGTCGAGAGCGTTCATTCCCGCGTCGATTTGGGACACTGTGCTCGAAAAGGTGAAGGCGCTCGTCGCGACCGTAACGGTAGGCGACGTAGCGGATTTCTCGAACTTCATGGGCGCAGTTATCGACCGCAATTCGTTTGACAATATAAAGGGCTACATCGACAGAGCGAATGCGTCCGAGGACGCCGAGGTCGTGTTCGGCAGCTATGACGATTCAGTCGGCTATTTCGTGCAGCCAACGCTGATCGTGGCGAAGCGTCCCGACTATGAGTCGATGGTGAAGGAGATATTCGGGCCCGTTCTGACCGTATACGTATACGACGACGACAAGCTCGACGAGACGCTTCACATCTGCGATACGGCGTCGCCGTACGGGCTGACGGGCGCTATATTCGCGCGCGATCGCGCCGTTATCGCGCATATGGAGTCCGCGCTCTCGGGCACGGCGGGCAACTTCTACATCAACGACAAGCCGACGGGCGCTGTCGTCGGTCAGCAGCCGTTCGGCGGTTCGCGCGCATCGGGCACGAACGACAAGGCGGGCAGCACGCTCAATCTGTACCGCTGGATAAGCCCGCGCTGCATAAAGGAGACGTTCGTGCCGTCGTACGACGTCAAGTACCCGTACATGAGCGAGAAATAATGCTTTCGCTTTATATAGCGGAGCTTAGGAGCGGCGAGGGGAAAGAGGAGCAGACGGAGCGTTTGCTCGGTCTGCTCCCGCCCGAGTCGCGGAAAAAGGCGCTGTCGCGGAGCGGCGCATCGCTCCTGACGGCTCTCGGCGAGCTCGTCAGGGTGCGCATGATGGACGCGGCGGGCGTCGGATATGAGGTCGCGTACGGCAAAAACGGCAAGCCGTATGTGCCGGGCGCGGACGATGTCGCGTTCAGCATCAGTCACAGTGGCAGCGTTGCCGCGGGCGCGCTGCTCATTGGCGGTGGGGACGTGGGCGTCGACATCGAGCGCGTCGACAGAGAAAACAGCGTGCGGCACGAAAGGCTCGCGGCGCGGTTTTATACGGACGCGGAGCGTGCGTTCATCGACGCGTCGGACGACAGGAAGCTGGCGTTTTACACGGTCTGGACGCGCAAGGAAGCGTACCTCAAATATTCGGGCGACGGCATCACGCGTCCGTTGACGGAGGTCGACACGGTGCGTTTGCCGGACGGCGTTTCGGTCGTCAGCCGCGTTATCGAAGCGGGCGGCGGCGAATATGCGCTTTCGGCAGTGACGCCGGCAGGCTATATGCCGGACATAGAGGACATTTTGATAAACAAAATCTATTTTTAAAAAGGGGTGGCAGACATGACGAAAAATACCGTTATTACGATTGCAAGGCAGTACGGGGCGTCCGGAAGATTTACGGGCGAGGTCCTGTCGAAGATGACGGGCTTGCCTTTCTACGACAGAGAACTCATAACGATGACGGCGTCGAAGAGCGGATTCGGAGAGGACGTGGTCGAAAGACACGACGAGCGCGCGCAGTCAAGTCTGCTGTATACGCTCGCGGTCGGCTCCGTCGATTACGGCACACCGATGCCGCTTGCGTACAATATGCCCATGAGCGATAAGCTCTACATCATGCAGTCGAACATCATACGCGAGCTCGCGCAGGAGTCGTGCATCATAGTCGGCAGATGCGCCGACCATGTGCTGCGCGACAACAAGAACGTCATAAAGGTGTTCCTTAAAGCGGAGCTTCCCGTGCGCGCGGAGAGAGTGGCGAAGCGTCACGATATAAGCGAGGCGGAGGCGCAGGACATGTGCATCAAGACGGACCGCCGCCGCGCGTCGTATTATTCGCATTACACGGGTCAGAAGTGGGGAAAGCAGGAGCTTTACGACCTGATAATCGACACGACGGTCATCGACGCGCAGGGCGCGGCGAACGTGATCAAGGCGTTCGCGGATTCCATCGGCTGACGGAAAAGCCGGTGTGGCAAAAGGCAAAAAGATAATAGCGGCCGCCGCAGTCGTGGTAATTATTGCAGCCATAATTGCTGCGGCGGCTGCCTCATGCGCATCGCGCACGGTGTCAAATGGTGAGGCGTATGCGCGGTATTTCAGCGTCGGGCAGGGCGACGCGGCCGTTTTCGTATGGGACAGCGGCGCAGTTCTGTTTGACGCGGGCACTAACGACAGTGAGGACAAGCTGGTGTCGTATCTGCGTGCGATGGGAGTCGACAGGCTCGACGCGATGGTGCTGTCGCATCCGCACGACGACCACATCGGCGGCGCTGACGCGGTCTTACATGCGTGCGACGTCGGCGAGGTGATAATGCCGTCGTCGTCGGGCGACGAGGAGGACGAGGAAGCGCTGTTTACAGCGATCGAGGACGAGGGGTGTCCGCTGTACGAGGCGAAGGCGGGCGATGTGTACGAGTTCGGTGACGTCAAAGTCGAAATTTTGTCGCCGCTTTCGTATACGGGAGACGCGAACGACGACAGCGCCGTCGCGGTGCTGACGTTCGGGAAGATGAGATTTATGTTTACCGGCGACATTGAGTCGGACGGCGAGAGAGCGCTGCTCGATGCATACGGCGCGGACGCGCTCGATGTGGACGTTTTGAAGGTCGCGCATCACGGCTCGTCGACGTCGACGGGGGAAGAATTCCTCGAAGCGGTATCGCCGGACATAGCGGTGATATCGTGCGGCGTCGACAACGATTACGGTCATCCGCATGCGGAGGTAGTCGGGAGGCTCGAGTCGCACGGAGTCGAGGTCATGCGCACCGACAGGGACGGCGCGGTGACGGTGTATACGGACGGCGAGTCCGTGTATACGAAAAAATAATATCGGAGAACAACGGTAATGGAAAATAAATATTATCTCGGCGTGGCGCTGCCCGCCTACATGTTCGGCAGATGGGAGACGTTCGGTCCCGTCGTGACCGAAAATTTTAACAGTTATACGTGCGAAAATGAGATGAAGCCCGAGGCGATACTCGTGAAGCCCGAGGCGGGCGGCGAGCCGTCGATGGATTTTAAGCGGTCGATGCCGGCGGTACAAAGGGCGATCGAAGAAGGCGTGAAGATGCGGCTGCACACGCTCGTATGGCATTCGCAGACGCCGAGGTGGTTCTTCACGAAGGATTATTCTGACGAAGGCGAGCTCGTCGACAGGGAGACGATGCTCGGCCGCATGGAGTGGTACATCAAGGGAGTGCTCGGTCACTTCTGCGGCGAGTACCCGGGATTGTTTTATGCGGTCGACGTGGTGAACGAGGCGTTCGACGTCGGCGACGGCGACGAAAACGGCGTGCGCAAAAAGAACAGTTTGTGGTATGAGACGATAGGCCCCGATTTCATTTACATGGCGTTCAAGTATGCGCGCATGTATGCGCCCGAATATTTGAAGCTTTTCTACAACGATTATTCGTGCATGTACAAGGATGATTTAATATTGCAGCATCTGTCGGACGCGAAGCGGGACGGTCTTATAGACGGCATCGGCATGCAGAGCCATCTTTCGGTCGGCGAGGATCTTGACAAGTTCTTTTCTGCGGCGAGGAAGTTCCTTGACGCGGGATATGAACTCCAGATGACGGAGCTCGACGTCGGTATAAAGGAAGTAAACGATGAAACGCTCGCAAAGCAGGGCGAGTATTACCGCCGTCTGCGCGAGTTCGCGGACGGACTCGCTGAAAACGGCGAAAATTTCACGAGTCTGACGGTGTGGGGCGTGAACGACGCGACGTCGTGGAGACGTCGCGAGTCTCCGCTCCTGTTTGACGCGGAAATGAAGGAAAAGCCCGCGTACCGCGGTTTTATGAGAAAATAAACGCTTTATCTTTGTGCGCGGCGCGCGCATGAGGTGAAAGGGGGCGATGCGGCGTGACGCAGACGGGCGATCACGGATTTGAGACGCAGTCGCAAAATGACCGCTCTGTGCATGCTTCGGCGCATGTGCAGGCGGGTGAAAATACAGTAAATAATACTGTGCAGAATGTGCAGTCTGCTCAACAGCCGTATATCGGTTTGTCGACGGCGGAGGCGCAGAAGCGCGCCGCCGAGGGCAAGTCGAACGTCGCCGTTGAGGCGGCGTCAAAGACGGTCGGGCAGATAATACTGACGAATACGGTCACGTTTTTTAATATATTCTTCACCGTGCTCGCGGTGCTCGTCGCGACTGTCGGCGAGTGGGAAGAGCTGACGTTCATGGCGGTCGTGATAATAAACTCAGTCACGGGCATCGTGCAGGAGCTGCGCTCGAAGCGTACGCTCGACAAGCTGACGATACTGACGACGCCTAAGGGGACGGTCTTGCGCGACGGCCGAGAGGTGACGATGGACGTTCACGAGCTCGTGCTCGACGACGTGGTGGTGTTCCACGCGGGCGAGCAGATATACGCGGACGCCGTCGTTCTCGACGGCGGATGCAAGGTGAACGAGTCGCTCGTGACTGGCGAGGCCGACGAGATAGACAAGGCGGCGGGTGAGCAGCTTTTGTCGGGCAGCTTCGTCGTGTCGGGAGTATGCAGGGCGCGGCTGACGGCTGTCGGCAAAAATTCGTTTGCGTCGAGGCTGACGGTAGAGGCAAAGAGGACGACGCGCACGCAGAAGTCGGACATGATGCGTTCGCTGTCGCGGTATGTGGCGGTGATCGGCGTTATCGCGATACCGCTCGGCGCGGCGCTGCTGTATAAGGAAATGAACGTGCTCGACAGGGATTATCCCGTCGCGGTCGTATCGACGGTGGCGGCGCTCGTTGGCATGATACCGGAGGGGCTGTACCTTCTGACGAGTCTCGCGCTCGTTGCTGGCGTCCTGCGTCTATCAAAAAAGCGCACGCTCGTTCATGAGATGGCGTGCATCGAGACGCTAGCGCATGTCGACGTTTTGTGCGTGGACAAGACGGGCACTATAACGGAGCCGAAGATGTCGGTCGGCAGCATAATACCGCTGTGCCGCGACAGATTCGACGATAAAGCGATAAACGATGCGATGACCGATTACTGCGCGGCGATAAGGGGCGCTGTCGGCGTCGAGAACGACACGATGAGCGCGCTGTGCGAGCGGTTCTCGGGCGTGCCGACGGCGGAGGCGGTCGGCGTTATGCCGTTTACGTCGTCGAAGAAGTACGGACTTGTCGAGCTCGAGGACGGCGTGTGCTATCTTTTGGGTGCGCCGGACGTTATGCTCGGCGAGCATTACGTCAAGTATGCAAAAACGGTCGAGGCGCACGCGGCGAAGGGCGAGCGTGTGCTGCTTCTTGCGACGTACAACGGGCGCAGGACGGAGAATATCCCGTCGGCGCAGCTTTTGCCGCTGGCGCTCGTGACGCTGAGAAACAAGGTGCGCGACAATGCGAAGTCGACGTTTGCGTATTTTGCAGAGCAGGGAGTGAAAATAAAGGTCATATCGGGCGACAATCACATGACGGTCTCGGCAGTCGCCGCCGAGGCGGGCATCGAGGGCGCGGAGCGCGCCGTCGACGCGAGGACGCTCGTGACCGATGAGGACATCGCGGACGCGGCTCTGCGGTATGTGGTATTCGGGCGCGTGACGCCCGAGCAGAAAAAGAAGTTAGTGCTTGCGCTGAAGGCGGCGGGTCACACCGTCGCGATGACGGGCGACGGCGTGAACGATGTGCTCGCGCTCAAGGAGGCGGACTGTTCGGTCGCGATGGCGAGCGGAAGCAGCGTCGCCGGTCAGGTGGCGAACATCGTGCTGCTCGATTCCGATTTTTCCGCGATGCCGGCTGTCGTCGCAGAGGGCAGGCGCGTCATAAACAACATCGAGCGTTCGGCGTCGCTGTATCTTGTAAAAAACATCTTTTCGCTCGTTTTGGCGACGGTGACGCTCATATTCTCGCTGCCGTATCCGCTGTCGCCGTCGCAGCTCACGCTCGTCAACATGTGTACGATAGGCATACCGTCGTTTATACTTGCTATGGAGCCGAACGGCGACCGCGTGAGGGGGCGGTTCATGCGTCACGTTATGGGGCGCGCGCTGCCTGCGGCGCTCGCCGATCTGTTCATAGTCATCGGGCTCATACTGTTCCAGCTCGAATACGACATGGATGAGATGATTGTCGGCGTCATATGCACGATGATAATGGGCGTCGTAGGGCTGAACATGATCGACAGGGTGTGCAGGCCGTACAAGGGCAAGCCGGTCAGAGTCGTTTTAGTCGTGTCGATGACGGTGATGTTCTTTGCGGGATTTCTTCTGATGAACGCGTATGTGAACGAGCAGTCGCTCGAATGGCGCGACACGCTGATACTCATTTTGTTCGCGCTTCTCGGCGGTCCCGCGCTCGATTTCTTCATAAAATGGCAGGACCGCATCATGAACGGGTACTACAGTGTGCGCGACCGAGTGTGTGCGGAGATAAAAAAGAGACGTCGAACGAATTCGTGAGAATATCACAAATGCAAAAGAAAAAATCGTGCAAAGCGACGAAAAGTATTTCCCTTTTTGTGTTGACACATTAATGTTTGCCATGTATAATGTGGGGGCAGACCGATACAAACGGGAAAGCGAAATATCTATTTATGGAAGAAACGCACGTAACAAACGCCGACTTCATGCACAACCGCGAGCTTGACGAGGGTGAGCTTCTGCTCGTCGAGTCCGCAGTCCCCGACGGGGAGCGGTTCGTGTTCGTGCTGTCGACAGACCTGAACAAGAAGAGCCGGTACGCGGTGAATTATCTGGCCGCCACCGACACCGCCCTTTACTCGGTCGACGAGGAGGGCGAGAGTGAGCGCGTCCCATATGAGTCGATAGAGCGCTGCTATGTCAAGCGCAACTACGGCAACGCTGTATTTATAATTAAAGAAGCGAACGGACGCAGCCGAAACTTTTCCCGCTTCACGTACACGTCGGCGTCGATATTCGACGCGGCGGCTCAGTTTGCCGAGACGATGGCGGAGGGCGAGACGGGACTTCACGACGCGCAGGCTGTCGTGGAGGCGGCGCTTGAGAGGCGGCGGTCGTACTGCCCCAAGTGCGGACGCGCGCTGTCGCGTCCGGGCGCCGAGTGCATATACTGCCAGTCGAAGCACAAGCTCGTCAAGAAGGTGGCGAAGTACGTATTGCCGCACAAGTATGTGCTGCTCGTGTGCCTCGTTTTGTCGGGCGTCACGACGGCGACTGCGATGCTGCCGCCGTACATGACGAAGACGCTCGTCGACGACGTTTTGCCGAACGGCAACAAGCCGGGGCTGAACACGGTCGTTATAATGCTTCTGTTTGCGTACATACTGCAATACGGGATAGGCATGATACGTTCGTATCTCTTGCGCGTATGCGGCGACAGGATCGTGCGCGACTTGCGTTCGGACGTTTACCGTCAGGCGCAGTATCTGCCGATGAGGTTCTACGACAAGACGTCGACGGGTTCGGTCATAAACCGCATAAGCGGCGACACCTCGACTATCCAGGCGTTCATGCTCCGCGTGACGCAGGAAGTCGTCGTGCAGCTGTTCACGCTCGTCGGCATCGTCGTGATAATGATGTCGATGAACTGGCAGCTCACGCTTTTGTCGCTTATACCGGTGCCGTTCGTCGTCATGGGTTCGCGCATATTCGGGCGCAAAATACGCCCCTATTACCGCAAGATATGGCGGCGCTGGAGCGCGGTCACGTCTATTTTGACCGATTCGCTGCCCGGCATACGTATTATCAAGAGCTTCACGAACGAGAAGGAAGCGACGGAGAATTTCGACCATTACAACGAGGAATGGCTGAAAACGGACATCAAGTCGGCGCGCATTACGATCGCGTTCCCGCAGATAGTGTCGTTTGTCATCACGATGGGTTCGCTTCTGATATGGGCGGTCGGAGGAAGGCTCGTTATTGAAAGTCCCGACTTCATCACCGCCGGCGACCTCGTCGCGTTCATTTCGTACACGTCGATGTTCTACGGTCCCGTCAACTTCTTCGCGAACTTCAACGATTCGTATCAGAGCACGCTCGCTGCCGCCGAGCGCATACTCGACATCATCGACGCCGAGCCCGAGAACAACGCGGGCGAGGGCAAAACGCTCGAGCATATGGACGGCAAGATAGAGTTTAAGAACGTCAGCTTCTCGTTCGACCGCTCGAAGAAGGCGCTGTCGAACGTGACGTTCACGATAGAGCCCGGCGACGTCGTCGGTATCGTCGGTACGACGGGTTCGGGCAAGTCGACGCTGATAAATCTGCTCATGCGCTTCTACGACGGCTATGACGGCGAGATACTCATGGACGGCGTCGACATAAGGCAGATAGATATGGAATATTACCGCTCGCAGATAGGATACGTCCAGCAGGAGCCGATGATGTTCCACGACACGATATTCAACAACATCTCGTACGGTACGCCGAACGCGAGCGTCGAGGAGGTCATGCACGCCGCCGACGTCGCTAACGCGCATCAGTTCGTGGCGAGGATGCCGGACGCGTACGACACGGTTCTCGGCGAGCGCGGCACGGGTCTTTCTGGCGGCGAGCGTCAGCGTTTGTCTATCGCGAGAGCGGTGCTCAAAAATCCGAGCGTGCTGTTCTTCGACGAGGCTACGGCGTCCGTCGACAGTGAGACGGAGAATCTGATACAGACCGCTATCGAGCGTCTCATATCGGGGCGCACGACGATAATGATAGCGCACAGACTGTCGACGCTCCGCCGCGCGAACAAGATAATCGTCGTCGACAAGGGCGAGATACTCGAGATGGGCACGCCCGAGGAACTTCTCGCCAAGAAGGGCAAGTACTGGCGTCTCGTCGAGATACAGACGATGTCGGACAAGGTCGCGGCGAGCAAGGCGGAAGAAAGGTTTGAGTGACGGCTATGAGCGATAAGACCGAAACGATGGCCACAAACGAGACGGAACCTGTGTCGCCTCCCATCGAGGAGGAGATAGCGCGCGAGCGCATCTACATCGACGGCGATGAAGCGCATTTCGAGCGCGTCGATATAACGAACGTCGACGTGAATCTGTTCGACGGCAGGCGGTTCGAGCATTTGGAGCCGCGCAGGCTGTTCCCGCGCACGGGACTCGAGCGGTACATCACACTGCTCGACGACGACGGAAACGAGGTCGCGGTCATAAGAAATCTTGCATCGCTGCCGGCGGAGGAGAGACGCGTTATCGAGATGTGTCTTGACGAGTACTATCACGTACCGCATATAACGAAGATAACGGGCAGTCTTGAGAAGTTCGGCGTCATAAAGTTCTTCTGCGAGACGGACCGCGGCGACTGCACGATAGAGGTGCGAAACATAGTGCATCAGATAAAGCTGATGTACGGCATACGCGTGATGTTCCTCGACAACGACGACAACCGCTATGAGATACCCGACATAAGAAAGCTCGACAGAAAGAGCATGTCATACCTGAACGATTACCTATAATAATACGCCGGAACGGGGATAAAGAAATGAAACTATTACTTGCGATCGTGAACAATGACGACAGCGCGAGGGCGTCTGCGGCTCTGACCGAGCACGGCTTTTTCGTGACAAAGCTGTCGACGACGGGCGGTTTTCTGATGGTGGGCAATACGACGCTGCTTATCGGGACCGAGGACGGGAAAGTGGACGAGGTCAAAAAGATTTTGAAGAAGTACTGCACGACGAGAAAGCAGGCGCCGTCTCCGACGGATTCTCTCGGACGCGGTCTGCGTCAGGCGAGTCTGCCGACGGAGGTGTCGGTGGGCGGTGCGACCGTGTTCGTGCTCAACGTCGAGGACACAATGAAAATATG
Source organism: uncultured Clostridia bacterium (assembly GCA_947624945.1). Lineage (GTDB taxonomy): Bacteria > Bacillota > Clostridia > Oscillospirales > CAG-272 > DTU064. The sequence goes on from CANQMJ010000016.1 coordinate 24,966, forward strand.
AGTAATGCCGTGCATCGGCAAAAATCGGCGCTTCCGCAAGGAAGCGCCGATTTGTGCTTTGTATGTATTGTCACATTACACGTCGAGTCTCACAAGGTCGTCGTATGTCTCGCGGCGTATAACCGGCGTGACCTCGCCGTTTTCCTTTACGGCGACGACGGCGGGACGCGGTATGCGGTTGTAGTTGCTTGCCATCGAGTAGTTGTACGCGCCGGTCACGAGCACGGCGAGTATGTCGCCGCGGCGCGGCGTCGGAAGCGGTACGTTTTCCTGTATCAAGTCTCCGCTCTCGCAGCATCTGCCCGCAACGGTGCCTACGAAGTCGTCGACGTCGCGCATACGCGACGCCAGTTTCACCGTGTAATCGGACTGATAGAGCGCGTAGCGCGGATTGTCCGGCATGCCGCCGTCGATGGAGACGTAGCTCTTAAAGCCCGGTATGACCTTCGTGCCGCCGACCGTGTACAGCGTCAGGCACGAATCGGCGACTATGCTGCGTCCCGGCTCCATAAGTATGCGCGGCATTTTGACGCCGCTTTTCTTTACCTCCGCACGGATAAAGGACGCGATGCGCTCGATGAAATCGGCGTAGTCGAGCTCGGGCTGCGACTCAATATAGCGCACGCCGAAGCCGCCGCCGAGATTGAGTATATCCGCCTCATAGCCGAACGTGTCGCGCGCGTGGACTATGTACTTTATCATCAGCCGCGCCGCGTCGCAGAACGGCGTCACGTCGAATATCTGCGAGCCGATGTGGCAGTGGAAACCGTCGAGGCGCACATTGCGCTTACCGAGCGTATACGCAACGGCGCCGTCCGCCTGTCCCGTCTCGATGGCGATGCCGAATTTGCTGTCGACCTTGCCCGTCGTTATCGCCGCGTGCGTGTGCGGGTCGATGCCGGGCGTCAACCGCAAGAGTATCGGTTGCACGATGCCGCGCGAGCGCGCTATCTCGTCGATTCTGTCAAGCTCGACCATGTTGTCGACGACGATGTGACCGACGCCGCACTCTATCGCGTATTCGATGTCGGAGTCTGTCTTGCTGTTGCCGTGGAGGAACGCGTTCGACACGTCAAATCCTGCCGAA
>CANQMJ010000017.1 GCA_947624945.1 uncultured Clostridia bacterium
TCCCGCCTATATGGTATCATGCAGGAGAACCGGCACCGTGTAGAAGCGGAACGTCAGGAGCTTCAAACGCTGGTATCGGATATTTCCCATCAGGTAAAAACGCCGGTCAGCAATCTCAAAATGGTAACAGATACATTGCTGACGAAGCCGGTAACATCTCATGAGCGGACAGACTTCTTACAGGGTATCCGCAGCCAGACCGATAAGCTGGATTTTCTTTTTCAAGCTCTTGTGAAAACTTCCCGGCTGGAAACTGGGGCAATCCGGCTGGAAAAGAAAGATAAGCCGCTGTTTGATACATTGGCACAGGCTATGAGCGGCATTGTTTACAATGCAGAGAAAAAGGACATTGCTGTGACGGTGGACTGCCCGGAGGACTTACATTTGCTCCATGACAGCAAATGGACGGCGGAGGCCATTTTTAATCTGCTGGACAATGCGGTGAAATATACTCCTGCCGGAGGTAAGATTTGTGTGACGGTAGAGCAATGGGAAATGTATGTAAAGCTGGATGTGGCCGACACGGGCAAAGGTATTTCAGAGAGCAATCAGGCGTCCATTTTCCGGCGTTTCTATAGGGAAGAAGAAGTGCATGACGAACCGGGCGTCGGCATTGGTTTGTATCTTGCCCGCGAGATTATCACCCGGCAAGGTGGTTATATCCGAGTATCTTCGGAGATTGGCAAAGGTTCTGTCTTTTCTGTCTTTCTTCCTGTCAGATGATACAGCGGCGGCCTGTCTTTTGGGGCGTGATTGCCACATTTTTATGAAATGTCCGCGTCTTGTAACAATTCACCTTGATTTTAAGCAAGATTCTTTTGCGGCGCGGAGATTTCTGTGACATTTGAGTTATACAATCGCTTTATTAACGGGCGAACAGCCTCGAAAGGAGCATTTGAATATGAGTGTTTTGCAAACTGTTGACCTAAAGAAATACTACGGTGCCGAGCCAAACATTACCCGCGCCTTGGATGGTGTCAACTTTTCTGTGGAACAGGGCGAGTTTGTGGCAGTAGTAGGGACTTCCGGCAGCGGTAAGACCACTCTGCTCAACATGATAGGCGGGCTGGATACCCCCACTTCCGGCAGCGTCTTTGTCCGTGGGCAGGAGCTGGCGAAAAAGAATGATGAGGAATTGACGATTTTTCGCCGCCGCAACATCGGCTTTATCTTCCAAAACTATAACCTTGTCCCTATTCTGAATGTCTATGAAAATATCGTCCTGCCTGTGGAGTTGGACGGCGACACGGCAGATCAGAAATTCATGGACGAGATTGTGTATATGCTGGCATTGGAGGACAAGCTGAAGAATATGCCTAATAACCTTTCCGGTGGACAGCAGCAGCGTGTTTCTATTGCCCGTGCCTTGATTACCAAACCGGCTATTGTCCTTGCCGACGAGCCAACCGGGAATTTAGACAGTAAGACCAGTGCCGATGTGTTGGGCTTATTAAAACGCACCAGCATAGAGTTTAATCAGACTATTGTAATGATTACCCATAACAGCGAAATAGCCCAGCTTGCCGACCGCATTGTGCGAATTGAGGACGGCAAGATTGTTGAATAAGGGAGGTGCTGGACTATGACATTCCCCTTTGATAATGATACCAGTGCCATTGAAAAAAAGCTGGCAAAGCGCAGCTTTCACCGTGAACGGCAACGAAATTTATTTGCTATTATTGCTTTAGCACTAACTTCGTTTATGATAGCTGCGACATTCAGCATTGGTTTTAGTTACTTTGAAACTTATCAAATGCAGCAAATTCGGTTAATGGGTACTACCGCAGATGTTGGGATTACAAATCCAACAGAAGATCAGTTGTCAGAACTTACAAAATCAAGCCTTGTCCTTGATGTGGGCATACAGCAGCGTTTAGGCAGCGTTGATACAAAACAAATGCAAAATGCCAGATTAGGTGTGGTTTGGCTGAATGATATGGAGTGGGAAGCTCACCGTCTGCCTACCATATCGGGCGTTGTAGGAAATTACCCATCAAATAAAAACGACGTCATGCTGCCTACTTGGGCGCTTGATCAGATGGGTATTTCAGATCCGCAAATAGGGATGGAAATTGTGTTGTCGTATCAAATCGGCGATGACTACAACTATACTACCGATACTTTCTTGCTGTCGGGTTATTATACGGATTACATTTCAACGCGCACAAATAATCGCGGCTATGTTTATGTTTCAACTGCCTTTAAGGATGGCATAAATGGTTCGCTGGATAATAGCGTTAGTGCCATGATCCGTTTTCAGGATAATGACGATGTAGAAAAAAGCTGTGAAAAGTTGCAGCGTAAGATTGACTTTACGGACAAGCAAGCATTTGAGATTGTACCATCAGGACAGGCAAATGGCGGATCGCTTGTTTTGGCGGTAGTCGTTTTAGCGGTTTTAATAGCTTTTAGCGGGTATCTGCTGATTTACAATATTCTCTATATCTCCGTCGTAAAGGATGTGCAATTCTATGGCCGTCTTAAAACGATTGGAACGACCAAAAAGCAGATAAAGAGAATTATCTATAAGCAGGCAATCAAAATCTCCTGTATTGGTATTCCGATTGGTCTGCTGCTCGGCGCGGCTGTTTCCTTTGGCGTTGTTCCCTATTTCTTGAATATGATGTATTCAACAAATTCTGATGTGGGGACAAAAGTATCTTTTTCGCCGTTTGTTTTTGTGGGCGCTGCAATTTTCACTTTTATAACAGCTATGATTGCAAGCATGAAGCCCGCGAAAATTGCCGGGAGCGTTTCACCAATAGCGGCGCTTCGATATACAACAGCCAGTGCAAAAATGGGTATTAGAGATCGTCACAAAATAAAGCTATCAAGAATGGCATGGAACAATGTCTTTCGTAATGCCAAAAGTACGATCCTCGTTTTTGCGTCTCTGTTTTTCGGTTTGTCTTTATTCCTTGTTGTTACCGGATTGTTGCGAGGTTTAAGCCCGGAGAATTTTGTTAGTCAATGGGGAGAAAGCGATTTTGCAATAACTTATAGCATCCATGAAAATGAGGATTTAATCACCAATGAAATGGTTTCCGAGATCAGCCAGCTTGACGGCATTGATAATTTGCGCCTGACCTATGCGCCTTTCCCGGAAGTGACAACGGATGTTATATACGATGATACCGTATTTCACGACTTCCTTATGTCCTTAGATGGGGTGAGCGGTATTGACTTTTCTGATCCGGCGCGGTTAGAAGCCTATCAGCAGAGCTTTTTTAGTGGTATCTTTGGAATTGATAGCGCCTATGTGGAGGAAATCAATAAATCTTTAAGCACTCCTATTGACATGGCCGCCTTTGAACAAGGGGATATTGTACTGCTGTCCCAAATGGTAGATGGCGACGGAAACGATTTAATTCAACCGGGGCGGGAAATAACGGTCAAGACGCAAAACGGGCAGCATACTTTTACCGTGGCAAATGGCTTTTTAGACGCAGACTTTCAAGCAGGACGCGGCAATGAGCGCGGGACGGCTCCCGATTTGTATATCAGCCAGTCAGCCTTGCAAGAGCTTTTCCCGCAGTATAGGGTATTCCGGGTTGCCTTTGATACGGACGGACGCCAGGACGAAAACATACTGCAAGAATTAAAGCTGATTACTGCTTCACATTCCACTCTTGATATTATGTCCCGATATGAACGGAGAGAAGAAATGCGGGACTATCTCATTACCGCAAATGTTTTGGGAACAGGTCTATCCGTAATCCTGCTGTTGGTGGGTGTGATGAACTTTGTCAATACAATGGTTGTCAATGTAAGCACACGGCGCTATGAATTAGCTATCCTTGAAAGTGTTGGAATGACAAAGCGGCAAATCAAGCGTATGCTTTCTATGGAGGGGTGCTACTATTGGGGCGTTTCTCTCTCCCTCGTGGCAACCATCGGAACGGCAATCTATATCGGACTATATGTGATATTTAGCCAGGTAGCTTCTTATGCTGTTTTTTCCTATCCGTTTATCCCGCTGGTATTGGTGGCCGGGCTGGTGTTGCTGATCTGCTTTATTGTGCCAATATGGACATACAAAGCTAATATAAAACTTCCAGTTGTGGAGCGGCTACGATTGACAGAGTAAGCCGAATAGAGATAGACGGAACATATTCGCTACTATAAAAATCCCCTCTGATCCTTTTGAAGAAGAATCAGAGGGGATTTTCTGCACCCGAAACCGTCAGCTGATAGTTGATAAGTTCAATTAGTTCCTTATCACTATCAAGCCAAGCGTTTGCAGAGCGTTTGAGACTAAAAATCGAGTATTTGCCGTACTATCCCATTTGAAAAATTAAGACACGATTTTCATGCGGTTTTTCAAAAAAATATTAGAAATCCGTTAGAACTGCCGTTTCAGAGACAAAAAATCGGGATAAAAAATGGCATAACAGGTCTGATAAAAAAATACCGAAAAGGTTTTTGTGACCTCTCATCGAAAATGATTATATCATGCCGCGTAACGGTAATCAATATAAGATTTACTCTTATCTGTTCATCTCAATATAACCTATTGCAATTTGAAAGAATATAGGTTATAATAAAGATATGAATCCTTTTTATTTTAATTAGCAGCACGCTGCGACTTGAAGAAAGGAATTTATGTTATAAAAAAACGAAAAGGTGACGGCATGAACAGCACATACGAACAGATAAAAGAGCTTGAACGACAGCTTCAGTCGTACCCTAACGGATATATATCGCGCAAGGTCATAAACGGCAAGGAAAGATTCTATCTTCAGTGGACGGAAAACGGAAAGCTTAAAAGTAAATATATAAAATCGGACGAGGTCGACAAGATACGAGGAATGGTTGAGGAGCGCCGACAAATTGAACATCGGCTACGCGAACTTAAATCGTCGCCCGAAGGAAAAGAACTCTACAATCAAAAGCGAAAGGAGGTACGAAACATGCACAGTATCACAGGAACGCTCATGTCAGAGGACAGACCGATAGCGAAAATCAAAGACGGAGAAATAACGGAGTCCGTTGAACAACTCCTGCCGTTCTATCTGAAACGGACAGGAAACGTCGAAGGCTGGCTCGCGTCACGCGCGATCGACGCGCACAGGACAAATGCGCGTCTTTTGAAAAGAGCGCTGCGACTGCGCAGCAAAGATGACGTTTCAACAGTCCTTGCGGTGAACGCGGCGACGATCACTGACACGTACTGGTTCAGACCGGACGGGTCGGAGGTGACATACGGTGATATCAGATTCCGCGAGAACTACTTCGACAAGCTCGCACTGCGCGGCGACCCCGACAGCTTTTCACAAAGACCGTCGAGGACGCCGGAGCTGACAAACACGGGCAGCTTTGAGAAGTGCTGGCGTCTCATAGACGGCAAGTGGTGGATGTATAAGAGCGGGAACGACGCGGAGCTGTTCTCCGAGCTGTTCATCTCAAAACTCAGCGAGGCGCTCGGATTCCCGACCGCACATTATGAGCTTGACAGCAGATATATCCGCTCGAAAGATTTTACTGACGGCGCGTCTGTGAATTTTGAACAGATGCGCTCACTTGTCGATGACGATGAGGACTACGGACACTGTTTCGACGTTCTGTATGCTATGTCGCCCGATCTGGCGCGGCAGTATCTCGTGCTCATCTATATGGATTCGATATGCTGCAACATGGATCGCCACACAGAGAATTTCGGCTTTTTGCGTGATACAAAGACAGGCGAGGTGCTGTCTCTTGCGCCGAACTACGACAACAACATCGCGCTCATATCGAGAGGATATCCGAGCGAAGTTAGTCGGAAGAATGACGGGCTGATTAGATTTTTTGAGGAATTCCTTGCCGAAAATGAAGCTGCACATGAAATGTACAGAAATATGAAGCTTCCGACGATAACGGAAGATATGATCGACAAATGCATGGCCGAAATACCTATAGAGGTAAACAGAGATTTCATTCGCGCGTTCATTCTGAACGGGCAGACCCGTGTCCGTGAGATCATAGACACTGACGAGATAGTGTCGGAGGACGAGGATGTGTCAACAGGACTGTGGCTGTGAATAAATTAGTCCCCCGCTGTGCCAAAAGCAAAGCGGGGGATACGATTATATGACAATTCTCCCTCATCTGTCCCCATAATTCGGTCTGACTGTTCGCCCGCGCGCGAGTATCTCATCGAGCGTCACCGGCTCATAGCTCCAGTACATGCATCCGACGTTGTAAATTTCGGTCCTGATCCCGGCTTCGTTCAGTCTGTCTGCTATGTCCACTTCAATGTCAGCTTCGACTGTGAAATGCGAATGCGCGTGAAGATGTATAGCCTGACGGAAATGACCGTTGTACAGCGGGATGAAGTAGTGGGAGAGAATCCATCTTCTCTTCGTGCCGTCTTCGAGCGTTACGACGATATCGTCGTAGTCCTTAACGTCCGCAAGCGCCGCCTTCGCCTCGGCATTGTGGAGGAACCTGTCGTGGTTCCCCTTTATAAGAATGATGCGTCCGTTCAAGCTGCGGATAAGCTCCGCTGCCTCATTGCCGTATGACTTCCAGATCATGTCGCCGAGGACATATACGGTATCGTCTGCGCTTACCTTTGCGTTCCACCGCCTGACAAGCTCTGCGTCCATCTCCTCGACGGACGAAAACGGACGGTTGTCGAACGCGAGTATGTTTTCGTGACCGAAATGAAGGTCGCCGGTAAAAAATATCCTGCTCATGTATGCCTCCGTTATATCGTGTCGGTTATACGGTCAGTATAGCATAATTTCCGGCGGTTGTCAGGAGGATAGAAAAAATATAAAGTGTATAAATCGCTTATTGCGCAGGACAATATGTCACATAACCAATCCCGTCAAAAAAGACCACTTCGGTGGTCTTTTTTATATACTTCAAAAACCGAAAGGAGCAAAGAAAATGTTATTCACAGAAACACCCGCCGACAGAAAGTACGAACGCATGATGACGAGGATACCGAACTTCCGCTCGCGCGGCGGAGGGCGGCGCATCGGAGAGATCGATCTCGAAAACGCGAGACTGATCATCTCAAATGCGTCTGTCAAGATCGGAAAATCAACTTTCAAAGAGAAGCTCAAACTGACCGTGCGTGAAGAAAAGGCACGCCGGTCGGAGAAAAGAAAGGAAAACTTATTCGGGAAGAAGGGATATGAAATGGACTTCAAAAACAAACGGCACAAGGAAATATTCGTCACGACGGCGGCGGGACTGGAGAAAAACAATTCTCTTCTCGCCGCCGTTTATCTTTTGACGGCGAACGGGCGATTGTGGGCTGATGCGGAGCCGTGCGTCAGCCGGGACAGCATCGACTTCGACAGCGTCAAGCGCGGGAAGTATTCGATCGGCGCATACGCGCTTTTCTGCGCAGCAAAGGATTTGTACCTCGGCACGGAAAGCATGAATATCGCAGACATGAGCGACAGGAGCATCATCCCCGACGCTGCGTTCGGACTGATCTGCAACGCGATGATGATAAAGCGGTACGGGCTGAAAGCGCTCGACTCGGTCAATGTGTCTGACGAAGCGTTGAACGAAACGGCGAAACCGAACACCACGAGTTGCGAAGACGGCAGATATGCAGAGAAAGAAGCCGAAACAGCATGAAAAAGGCGACAATGATAAACACGTTGATCGAAACAAAAGACGGCATCACCTCTGTCATCGAGATAACAGGCGACAAATACGATATGTTTTTACAGCTCCGAGAATCGGGGATAGAACGAAGACCGTCAGACATAAGGATATCAGATGAGGAAGGTGATGACGTGCGTGTCAAGCTCTGTGCGGAAAACGAAGTAGGACAGCACCTTGCAAGGATGTCCGACGGGAGCAGTACGCTCGATGACGTCTGCCGTGCCGTCGAGCGCGTCAACAACGTCAGAGATATTATCAAGGACGAAGTCTGCCGCAGGATCGTGAACGATGAATACGACCATGAAAGCGAGATAGCCGACGACATACGCGGGCTCATGTACGACCGCGGCAGCGTGAGTGAAACATACTTTTTCCCGCTGACCGCACAGATCGTGTGCGATGATGAATATGACGACGATATCACCGTCGATGAACATGATCTCGTTTTCTACGAGGACGATATACGCAAGGCATTCTCATCATACACCGAACGGGACACTCAAAACATGGCGGAGTATTATCATTCAGACAACTCTGTCGGCGATAAGCTCCTGCTTGCGGACTGGGGCTTTCGATGCTTACACGGCAGACTTTACGGAACCGTCGACGTAAGGCTGACCGAGCCGCTGACGAAAGACGAGGACGAGCGCCTGCGCGATTGGATCACAGGGCAAAACTCGGACGGACTTGGCGAAGGCTTCGAGCAGCAGCCGATCGAAGTCGGCGACGGAGTCATGTATGTGTCATTTTGGAACTCTGGTGACGAATACTTCATCCGTGATGAGACAGAGATGGATTCATGCTTTGATATGCAGATGTGACGCAAGTCTTATGATGAAAAAAGGAGAAGGATTTGATAAAAATACGAATCAGAAATAACGACGCGGAAACGGACATACGCTTCCCTATCGAAGAAAAAGCGCTGCATGAAAAACTCAATGAAATAAACATCTATGACGGCGACGGAACGGCTCCGTCATCATTTGTTTCGGAAGTCTTTTGGCCGGAGGAATTCTCCATGCTGCAAGACCGCTATGTCAACCTCGACGAGATGAACTATCTTGGCAAACGTATGGACAGCTTTGACACGCTCGAAACGGATCAGTTCCTCATCGGCATTACAAAGCTCAGCGATCCATCTGTAAAGGATCTCATCAACCTGACATTCAACCTTGATCATTTTACACTTGTGCAAGATGTCAGCAGTTACGGCAAAATCGGCAGAGCATATGTAATGAATACGGAAGGATGCATTCCCGCCCATGACGAAGATGATCCGAAATACGCTGCTATCGGAAAGGGACTCATTGATCGCGGACTTTCACAGATAACCGAACGCGGACTTCTCATATATAATCCGTTCGACGAATTGACCGAGGTCTACGACGGGCATACATTTCCCCCGTACTATGACCGCTCCGATTTTCTCGTTGCGGTACAGCTCGGATTCGAAGGCAAACATGAACTTTTACTGCTGCCGGATGATGAGCGTGCGATACAGAAAGCGGCAGTCAGATTGGGCGCGCCATCCGTTCATGGATGTACAGCAGATATAGACGTAGTGAATCCGCACGCAGCATTTATGGCGAAAAGATTTCAAAGTCTAATAGAAAGCGAGGGGATATATGAGGTAAACGCGATGTTGAAAAGCCTTGGCTCGAATCATGTGTCTCGAAACAAGCTGTCCGCAGTCATAGAAGCAACCTGTGCCGAAACTTCAGACGATATTATCCGTATCGCACGTCATCTTGATGGCTTTATTTTTCTTCCCGATGTTTCAGATGAGGAAGATCTCGCTCACTATCTCGTAGACAACAGAGATGATTACAGTATGAATCCCGAGATGGAAGATTACTTTGATTTTGCCGGATTCGGCGAGTATTTTGCCGAGAAATATGACGGTAAGTTTGTGAGCGGAGGTTTCGTTTTTCGTGAAGACTATGGAGATGTCGGAATGTTTCTCTGCCATGATGACGACGAAGATGAAGAAAACGATATGACGATGGGAGGTATATAGATCTGGCACTGCTTTTTTCAAAAGTAACGCTGACCGCCGAAGATAAGCAGACGAGTTTTTTCGTTTCGGGAAGTCCGAAGTCCATCGACGAGTTCGACGGATGGAAAGCGTATGAGAAATTCATCGGCAATATAGACACCGAATGCGACATTGACGTTCATGTCGATGCGTATGTGTACGGCGAGGGCAAGGTCTTCACGGCAACGCCGGACGAAGTGGCGTATTTCACCATGCGCGTCGAAGCTGACGCAAAATTTCTGTCTGCTCTCTGTGAAAAAGTCGGCGAGAATGATTTCACGGTCAGTTGGTCGACGAACGGGATTTCGAACGCGGAGCTTCTATGACGGAAGAAAAGAAAAAGCTGCATCCGCTTGAAATCAAGAGTCTTGCCGATCTCAAGCGCAGCATAAAAGTCGGCACCGAGTTTACCGCTACGTCACACCGCAATCATCCGGATATCGTCGGGCTGCGGCGTGTTGTTGCGGAGGTACAGTCGAATGCTTTTTACTCAAAGATCAAGTATCAGCCTGAGCATAAATACTCAACATGCAATTACGGGAAAGGATTCCGAACGAACTTTGAAAAAGCATCTTGTTACCGATTCTGCGGCTCGACGGTTCAGGTGCTTGACGTGCGCAGAAGTGACGGGAGCGTCCTTTATGAGATGGAGATATACGAAAACAACATTAATGAAACGGAGGAAAACAGCATGAACGAATGGGAACGCATACATCGGCAGGCGGAGCGGTTCAAAGAAGAATACCCGCCCGGCACACGGATATTGCTCCTTCACATGGGAGACGATCCCCGCCCCGTCGAGGACAATATGCGCGGTACTGTCGAATTTGTCGATGACATGGGGACTCTCCACTGCTGCTTCGACACCGGAAGATCGCTCGGTATCGTCCCCGGCGAGGACAGCTTCCGCAAGCTTACAGACGCGGAGTTGAAAGATGAACTCGACAACGGTGAGGAAGAACAAGATGAGCCGATGATGGGAATGTAGAGGTGAGAGATGTCGGAAGAAAAGAAAGGCGTGACCGTAAAGATCGACGCGGAACTCCACGAGGAAGTGCGCCGGTATCTGAACGATCACGGCATGACTATGGCGGAATTCGTATCCGCCGCAATGAGGGATGAGCTTCATCCGAAAATATTTGATAAGGAGGCAGATGTGAAAACGAGGACACTTGCGTTTCAGGTGCCTGAAGAACTGTTCGGAAGAATAAAGGATTATCTGACGCGACACAACATGACGCAGAAAGAGTTTGTGATCGGTCTGATAGAATCCGAGCTCGACCGCGACATGGCGATGCGTGAGAACAATGTCGACGGTTTGAGCGATGTCGGCGAACAGTCGGACACTGAGGCGATGACAGACGATGTCGCCGACGTTGGCGAGCGTGACGCGCCTGTCGAAGACTTTGACGAAGACGCCGAAGAAGACATGTATCGGGACGAGGATAACGGCGAATGTGAAAATGAAGATGAGGACGAATCCGAGGGATTCGGGTTGAAGATGTGAAAAAAGAGGTGAGGACAGCGATATAGAATTTATCATACAAAGAAAGGTGCGGACGGGATATGGCTGTCCGCTTTTTTGATATGTTCGCCGGGATAGGCGGTTTCCGCAGCGGGCTTATGGCGGCTGGAGGTTTTGAATGCGTCGGCTGGTGCGAGATAGACAAATACGCGCGACAGGCGTATGAAGCAATGTATGACACGAAAGGAGAAACATTTTTTGAAGATGCAAGAACGATCAACCCCGAACATTTGCCTGATATCGACCTTATTTGCGGAGGATTCCCTTGTCAGAGCTTTTCGGTCGCCGGAAAACGGGGAGGATTTGACGACGCAAGAGGGACCCTTTTCTTTGAGATCGCTCGGCTGGCTGCCGCTGTCAGACCCACTTATCTGCTCCTTGAAAACGTACCCGGACTGTTATCGCACGACGAAGGCAGGACGTTTGCGGCGATCCTCGGTGCGTTGGATGAATTGGGGTACGATGTCGCGTGGCAGGTGCTTAACAGCAAGGATTTCGGAGTCCCCCAGTCACGAAAACGCGTGTATATTATCGGATTTCTTAGAAACAAATGCTCCGGCGAAATACTACATTTCAACGGAGCAAATGAAGCGGCTCCTCTCTGTCTTGTCCCCGGACGTCAGGGAAACCGTATCTATTCGCAGGACGGAACCGCCTCAACGCTGACGAGCAGCTACGGCGGATTTTCAGGCAAGACTAACCTGTATATGGTCGGACTGCCGGTCAAGGTTGATACGAAAACAGGATATCAGATCGCAGAGCCGGGCGACAGTATAGACTTCGCCTACCCCGATCAGAACAAACGGCGAGGTCGTGTCGGAAAGCAGATCGCGCATACTCTCACGACTTCAAGTACGCAAGGGGTATTCTGTATCGACATGAATGAGGGAGCCTCGCTTACGGATACGGCGCGGTGTATCACGGCGCGTCAGGATTCGGGCATAAGCAACAGGCGCGGTGAGCATTCGGGCGTGTTCATCGAGTGTGACGGACCTTGCCCCGTCATAAACCCGGCAAAAGAAACGGTGCGTCAGAACGGACGTCGCATCAAAGAACCGAATGATCCGATGTTTACGTTGACCGTACAGGACAGACACGGCATCTATCATAACGGATATGTGCGAAAGCTGATGCCGATAGAGTGCTGGCGGCTTCAGGGATTCACCGACGAGCAGTTCCGCGCGGCAAGCGATACGGGGCTGTCAGACTGCCGCCTTTACAAGATGGCGGGAAATGCCGTATCTGTTCCCGTCATAACGGCGCTCGGCAAAGTGATACTCAGGATCGACAAAAATATGAAAGAAAAGGAGAGTGATGAAAATGCCGAATCATGTGACTAATGTCGTCACCTTTCATGGTGATCAGGAGCGCGTATATGAAGCGCTCAAACGCATACAAAAAGACGGCGAAGGAATAGGAACGATAGACTTCAACAAGATCATCCCGATGCCGGAGTCTCTCGATATCGAGGCGGGCAGCCGAACCGACGCGGGACTGAAAGCGTACTCTGAATTTATCTCCGAATGCCTGCTTAAAGACCGAGTGCGTCATATTGAAGATCTCCGTATCACAGAAGAAAGAGAGCGCGGCTACCTCGAGAATCACGGTGAGATAAACAAAGATGATTTTATGCTCGGGAAGACTGCATATAACAATGTGCAAATGTATGGCACGCCGACGTGGTATGAATGGCGTATACAGAACTGGGGGACGAAGTGGAACGCATATCGCTGTGCATTTGATGAGGAGAATAAAGAGCTGCGGTTTGATACGGCATGGAGCGCACCGCATCCGATTATGGAAAAACTGCAGGAAATGTATCCCGGTCTCTCCTTCACTCACGAATGGGCGGATGAAGATATCGGCAACAACTGCGGACGTGCCGAATACTTTGACGGCGAGCGGTTTCTGAGCGAATACCCCGAGGGTGAGTGCGACCGTATCGAATTTGCTGCCTCCATCCTGCGGTGCAGTCCCGCCGATTACGGTCTTTATCTCAACGCGTCCGAAAACGGATATATTCGCCTTGATACGGACACATACGACCTTATCGACCTTTTCGGCAAACCGGCGCTGTTCTCGAATTGGCAGATGACTACCGATGACATCCCGAAGGGACTTTACTGTTACGATCTGCGAGAAGCCGACAATGGGGATGGGTTTATCACGATCGAGCCTCATGTCGTTGTGAATCTCGGCGGATCAGTCATAACGGACGAACCGATCGATTTCGGTGAGGCGGGTTTCATATCATTCACCGACGATACATCGCCGAATTTCATCGGAACGGTTGTTACGATAGAGGAATATCTAAAGGGAGAATTCAACGAAGACATGGATGAAGACACGGAAAACACAGAGAGCGAGGGGATGGATCTGTGAGCGTAAAACGAATAACGACGGACGAGCTGCTTGATACCGAGGGCGAAGGACTCGTCATAATGGGCTGCGGCGGTGATCTTGACGAATGGGTCGACGGGATAAACGGCCTTCTCACCGATGCGGATATACTCCGTGGCGGGACACGTTTTGAGGACTGCGCATCGTTTGAGCATAACGGACTCACTTGTCTTCTGTTCCACTTCGGTGACGATGTAGATATCGACATCGGAAAGCTCGCGATTTGGAGGATCGGAAGTCACGACACATTCGGCGGGACATGGCTCTCTGATTTCAAAGTCAATGAACTGGGCGTCGGCAATGACGAATCCGAGGATATTGACATGGGAGGTATGTGATATGGCGATACTCTGCTTTATCGGAGGGTTGTTCCTCGGCGGCATCACGATGATGGTCGTCATGTCATGCATACAGATCAACGCGCGCGATGATATGCATGACAAAGATGGGAAGGACGTAGATGACACCGATTCAAATGACAAGAACATATAATAATGGAAAGGAGGTCATACGTCACCGATGAAAACACCCGTATCGAGGGTCGGCAACAAAACGCCGATCCTCGATATCATTTATTCGATGTTTCCGCTCGAATATGAACGGTTCGTCGATGTGTTCGGCGGTTCCGGCAGTGTGCTGCTCGGAAAACCGAGAGTTGATGCCTTTGAAGTCTACAATGACTTCGACTGCAACCTCGTAAACTTGTTCCACTGTTTGAAGGAACGGACGATGGCGACTATCCGCGAGCTTGGGTTCTGCCATCTCAACTCACGCGAGGATTTCATGATCGTAAAAAAGTTTTTTGAGGACGAGACGTTCGACGACACGTTTACGGACGAAGAACTCGAACTGACTGCGGTGCTTTTTCCGCCGCCCGCAGCAGACGAACTGTGCGAGATACGCCGCCGTATCACCGATGATCACGACGTCAGACGAGCCGCGATGTTTTTGAAGCTTTTGCGATACAGCTATTCGAGCGGCGGAAAATCGTATTCTTCGCAGCCGTTCGATATACGCAAACTGTTTTTGATGATCCGCGCGCTCTCCGACAGAATGGCGAATGTTGTAATAGAAAATCAGGATTTCGAAACGCTCATCCGCCACTACGACAGGCCGGATACGCTGTTCTATGCCGACCCGCCGTATATCTCGACCGAGGATATGTACGACGTCGAGTTCACGATGGACGATCACATCCGCCTGTGGGACACGCTGCTCGGCATCGAGGGCAAATTCCTTTTGTCATACAACGACTGTGAGGAAGTCCGCAAACTTTACGACGGATGCAGGATATTCCCGTTCACGCGTATCCATTCAATGGCGCAGAGGTATGACGCCGGGCGCGAATTCGGCGAGCTTCTGATCGGCAACTATGACATATTCAAGCGCGGACGCGCACAGCCGAGCCAGATTTCGATGTTCGCATAATGAAAAAACTTTCATGTCAGTGTATCAAAAATACGTAATATTGCCCTAAACAGTTGACTTTTTTTCGGTTTTCGGGTATCATAAAAACAGAGAAAGCGGATACGAGTATCAAGGGGAGTAATGACGATGACCGAGACTGAACTTGAACGGAAGGAACGTGAGCGCCGCGAGGATCTGGCAAAATTGCGCGGTCTTCGTCCCATCGACGACGACTTCATGCGGTGCATCTTCCGCGACAATATCCCGCTTGCACAGTTTGTGCTGCGCATCATAACGGGCATGGATGACCTCGTCATAACCGGACTTGAAACACAGAAGGATATGAAGCGGCTCGTCGGCGCGCGTTCGATATGCCTCGATGCATACGGTCACGATTCAGAGGGCAGGAAGTATGACCTTGAGATACAGCGTTCCGACTACGGCGCAGGTACACACAGGGCGAGATATCATTCGAGCGCGATGGATATAGAAAATCTCGACGCGGGTCAGGAGTTTGACGAGCTGCCGGACACGTACACGATATTCATCACCGAGCATGATGTGTTCGGACGCGGTGCGGCGTTCTATCCGATCGAGCGTATGAATCTTGTGACGAACGAGCCGTTCGGCGACGGAGAGCATATCCTCTATGTGAACGGGGCATACAGGGACGAATCCGATATCGGGAAACTGATGCACGACTTTTCGTGCTGCAATCCCGACGACATGAATTTCGACGTCATAAAGGACGCGACGAGATATTACAAGGAAAATGAGGAAGGAGTGGCATTCATGTGCAGAGCATTTGAAGAAACGAGAAAAGAAGGCATAGCGATCGGACTTGCACAGGGACTCGAGCAGGGCGAGGAAAAAGCGATGCTCAATATGATCAAGCATTTGATGAAATCACAAAACCTCTCAGCGCGTCAAGCAATGGAAATGCTTGGATTGCTGCCCGCAGAGCAGGCAAAGTACTTGGAGAAGCTGAACTGACCCGAGTTGAACAGCATTTTGATAATGTGTCGGAGAGGGTGCATTCATGTGCAGAGCATTTGAAGAAACGAGAAAAGAAGGCATAGCGATCGGACTTGCACAGGGACTCGAGCAGGGTGAAGAAAAAGAGCGTATCAAAAACATTAAGCAGCTAATGAAAACATTGATCCTGACAGCAAAGCAGGCGATGGATGCGCTTATGATACCGCCAATAGAACAGGCAAAGTATATGGAGAAGCTGAACTGACTGTTTGCAGTCAAGGCACAACTCAATAAAAAACCAGAGACAAAAGCGTCTGCTTTACGGCAGGCGCTTTTCTCATATTTCAAAAGAAAAGAGGTAACAAAAATGAAGGTCTACAAAATACTCGGGCGGCGCGGCAGGATCACGATACCGCAGAAGATCCGCGAGAAGATCGGCTTTGGAAGCGGCGATATAGTGTCGTTCGACGAGCTTGAAGACGGTCAGTCGATACTGATCCGCAAAGAGATCGTCTGCGACGGATGCAGCGATCTTGACGATGCCGATGATTTCGATGACGGCAACCTCGACGACGATATAGGAGGTGACGATATGTCGTTCATAACGGATATCCTCGACGGGCTGTCGCCGGAAAAACAGCGTGAGGCGCTTGTGCATCTGTCAATGCGTATCGCAGATCAAAAGTGAGGCATCATGATTTCGGAATATCCAAAGGTATATACGCATTCGCTGAACGATGCCATAATGAGCGGTGAACAGTCGGAATGGTGTGAAAACTATCACTTAAACTGCCATTGTGCGGTAGATATCGAGCGAGCCATCGACGATCACTACGACGGAATTAGACTTGATGACGGATGCGCCGACTGAGTCGTTGAAAAATACGGCATCGACCGTGTCGAATGGGATATTCTCACCATAATAATCGTTGTAAAATGAAGCCCCTGTAATATATGTATCAATTTTTTGTCGTATATACTTGACATTAATTCATATATATATTACTATATAGAGGGGTGATTACAATAGGTAGAAATCTAAAAATCAAAGCGGCAAGAGCTGAATTGGACATGACACAAAAGGCGCTCGCAGAGGCTGTCGGCATTTCCCGACAGACAATGAACGCCATAGAGCAAGGAGATTATAATCCTACAATCAAATTATGCCGCGCAATTTGCAAGGTGTTGGGCAAATCGCTTGATGAATTGTTTGGCGAGGAGGACAGATAGCATGAAAAACAAAAAATCAAAAAATATGCTCGATGAAATGCAGGACAATAAATTGCTAAAAATTGAGGAGGTTGGTTTTTGGCTGGTGTTTTGGATATTGGTTGCCGCAATTCTCCTGCAAGCATTGATGGGGACAACTCTAAAAGAACTGGTTGGTGAAATCGTTGCTTTATCGGCGGCAAGCGTTTATATCGTGGTTTCCAACTTAAAAAACGGTCTGTGGACGCGAAAATATACACCGACACTTAAAACAACCGTCATGACAAGCCTGATACCTTCATTTATCTTTGGGGTTATAAATGCTGTTAGAGCTTTTGTGATCTTGAAGAAACCTATCGAGTTTCGCTCTACCATTCAAATTGTCGCAATGTGCTTTGGAGTATATATACTGTGTTTTGCACTTTTGGAAATTTTATGCTTGATATATAAAAAGAGACGAGAGAAATTAGATGATACAGAAGATGAGAATGAGAAGTAACGCTATGTACTGCGAAAGATGCAGCAGCAATGTAGACGAACTGTTTTTCGCACCGCAGGAGGGTGATTAAAATGAAGATCAAGTGGATTGGAAAATATGACGGGAACAATTTGCCTAAGGTCGAAATGGAGGCTGACGCAAAAACGCTGCCGGAAGTTACCACAAAATCCGCTGTCATTTTGCTGCCGATACTACTTATATTCGCTCTTTGCGTCTACTGCAAAAGCGTATATTTTGGCGGGATCGCATTTTCAAAAGTTAACTGGATGATAGGCATTATTATAGGGCTTCTATTTTTCCCTGTGCATGAATTTCTCCATGCAATTTGTTTTCCAAAGGGAAGTAATGTGTTTCTGTTCTACACGATGCAAGGACTTGGAACAACCTGTACCACACCTATGACGAGAAACAGATTTATTTTTGTGAACCTGTTTCCGTCAATGATTTTAGGGGTCGTTCCATTGATATTATTCATGGTGATCCCGCATACATATACTTTTTTAAGTATGACGCTTTGCGTTTTCAACCTATTAAATATTGGCGGAAGCTATGCAGATTATTTGAATATTCTGCATTTGTTGAAGTTGCCGAAGAACGCAACTATTCAAATATCCGGGGCAAAGATATATTGGAAATAAGGTTCACGAGTTCCCGGTTTCGTTCCCTGAATGGTAAGAACGATTGTATTATACTTATTTCGGCTTGGGCGGGAATTTGTTTTGATCGACCGTACTATTTGAAAGCAAAAAGAATAACTGACAAATTCTTATTTGTCCATGAGTTGCAAGATTAATACTTGAGCACAGCATTCAGGTGTAAAAACTTGGACGCTTTTTTGCTCTCATTTTTCAAAAGGAAAAGGGATATTTCTGCCGGTTGTGAGATCCGATATACGATTTTTTTCTCGGTACGGGATAGAAACGGACAAGGGGGAGCTTGTATTTTTCCTCGTCTCCCCTACAAATATCTCTGTTTTGTCGCCTGCGAACATCGAAAACAAGATAAGGCATTTGATGATGGTGCTGTCCGCCGTTCCCGATATAGAGATCGTATGCACTGATTCGTCCGAATGCTTCGACTCAAACAAAACATATCTGCATGATCGTCTTGATGACGAGAAAAATCCTAACGTGCGCCGACTCATCGAGCGGGATATCGAATCGCTCGACAGCATGGGAACCGAAATGGCGGCGGCGCGTCAGTTTATGTTCGTTATACGCGAGAAAAACCAGAACGAAAAGCAGATGTTCGATATCACCAACAGCGTCACAAAGGCGATATCCGATCAGGGTTTCGAGGTGACGCGGATGATGCGCAAAGACATAAAGCGCATACTTGCGATATATTTCGAGGCGACAGTGTTCGGAGAGCATATGCCCGATATCGACGGTGAGCAGTATATAGACAGAAGTACAGAGGAAGAATGAAAAACCGAAAAAAGAAAAGGTCGCCCGAAGCCGAGGCCGCGGCGTATACGAAGGACTTCTTCGATATGATCCTGCCGGGGACGGTAAAATTCTTATCCGACCACTATATCGTCGGCGACAGTTACCGCTCCGTCTGGGCGATAAGAGAGTATCCTCCCGCGACGGAGGAACAGGCGATACTTTCGCGTCTCGCCGACAGAAACGGAGTGACACTTCGGATATATCACAGGCTCGTAAACGGAGCCGAGCAGCGAAAGATCATATCCGGTGCGACGAGGCGAAACAGGATGAAAAGCGGCGGCACAGATATGAATGACGCGATAGAGGCGGAAGGAAACCTTCAGGATGTGTTCGAGATGCTCGCCAATCTGCGAAAAAACCGTGAGAGCCTTCTGCACTGCGCAGTATTCATTGAACTGAAAGCAAAAAATCTCGAAGCTCTGCGGGAACTCGAGGGAGAGATATCAATGGAGCTTACGCGCTCGAAAATATCATTCGACAGACTGACGCTGCGGCAGAAGGAGGGCTTTCTCTCTGTTTTGCCGACAGGCTCGAATCAGTTCGGGTCACAGTATGAACGAGTTCTTCCTGCGTCGAGCATCGCAAACATGTACCCGTTCAACTTCTCCGGTAAAACCGACCCCGAAGGGATGTATATAGGGCGCGACAAATACGGCAGCAGCATACTCGTCGATTTTGACAGGCGCGAGGAAGATAAGACAACGAGCAATATCCTGATCCTCGGAAACAGCGGCCAGGGCAAGAGCTATCTGCTCAAACTGCTCCTGACAAATATCCGCGAGTCGGGCAAGGCGGTGATATGTCTTGACCCCGAAGCGGAATACGAGGAATTATGCACCGCTCTCGGCGGCACATATATCGACTATATGACGGGCAGATATATTATCAACCCGCTCGAACCGAAAGCGTGGAGTGTGGACACTGCCGATGATGTCGACGAAAAAGCGCCGGATGCGTTCAGACGTGCGACAATACTGTCGCAGCATATTGCGTTCCTCAAAGATTTTTTCAGAGCATATGCTCGAAGGTACGATCGTCAGCTTGTCAAAATACAAACACGATATGAGGCTGTACGATACGTTGAGGCATGAGGTCGGAATGTCGGACACCGAGGTGATGCGGTACGGGACATCGCTCGCGTCGCCTTACGCAAGGCACGAAGACGTCGCCGCAAAAATATCTGACTACATTGCAGGAGCCGCCGTTGAGCAAACGGGTAATTCGTTTACGACCGTTACCTATGACGAGATCAACAAGCGTTTCAAAACATATATACAGGACGATGAACATCTGAAAAAAGAAATAGGCGAACGGCTTGAAAACGATCACTCTGATGTGATCTCCCGCGCTGTCATGTTGGAAAAAGGCGTGTTTCTCGACATTGATGTAAACGAAAATATGAACGAGACTAACAGCGAGAGCATGACGGAAACATGGGGACTCTCGATGTGACTGTCAGACCGCAGCGTGGCGCGCGTGTTCGCGCTGTGTGCGGCTTTCGCGATCCGGTCGGACAGCAAGACGGTCGCAGAAGCCGCGCGCGTTGTGCGCGATTTGTGAGAAGATATATGCATCGGCAAAAAACTGTTGTCATTTGACAGTAAGTGTGATATAATATATGCGGATAAAGAAAACTTGATATTTCAAGAATTGTGGAGGCGATCATGAATTTAGCTAAAATATCATCAAACGGTCAGATAACCGTACCGATTGAAATACGCCGTCTGCTCGGACTCAAATCGGGAGATAAAATACTGTTTTTCCAAAACGAGGACGGAGAGATCATCATTACTAACGCTTCGGCGCAGGCGATCAAAAGGGCGCAGACTGCTCTTTCGGGTGCTGCGGAAATGATCGGTATTTCAAGTGAAGACGATGTGCAGGCGCTCGTAGACGAGATCAGATACGGAAAGGAATAAAGATGTGAAGGTATTAGTTGATACAAACGTCTTGTTCTCCGCGCTGCTGTTCCCGGGATCAAAGCCTGCAAAGGCTCTGCTTTATGTTGCCGATAACTGCGACATGGTTTTATGCGACAGAAATATAACTGAGATACGGGAGATATTGAAAAGAAAAGCTCCGAAATATCTGCCTGATGTTGAAGTTTTGCTTGCGGAAATGTCGTATGAGCTTATACCTGCTGTCGACCACGCCGAAAAGTTGATACGTGACGCAAAAGATCAGCCGATCCTAAACGCTGCCATTGTGTCCGATGTGGATATCATTCTTACAGGTGACAACGATTTTCTGAGTCTCGAACTCGACCATCCGAAATGTATGACAGCTGCGCAGTTTCTCGAGTACGAAGGCATCGTTTAATGATCATAATATAAAAAACGAGAAGACCGTTCTGATAAAGATGCAGAACGGTTTTTCTTATGAGCAAAAGTGAGAAAATGAGATGAAGAAAAAGATAACAGTTACAGTCGCTGTGATCCTGCTCTGCATTGTCATATGCACGGCGCTGTATTACTGCGGCAGAACGTCGATCGGGGTGAACATTCCGAAAGTGTTCCTTACCGATATTTTGAAAAGGAGTTGATGCGAAATGAAAAAAGCAACGCTGACCGTCACGTTTGACGGTGCAAAACTTGACGCACTGAAAATATATCTCGAACAGCGCGGAGCGAGTATCGAAGACGAGGTTTCAAAGCATCTCGAAACTCTGTACGCAAAAAATGTTCCCGCGGGAGTCCGTGAGTTTATCGACATGCGATCGGTGAGCGTTCCCCGCCGCAAGCCTGTCAGAGAGCATGGATCGAAAGCGGAGTGTGATGAAAATGAATGATACTGCCCTCAAAGCACGGTTCACCCAAAAGCTCCGCGGATGCTATGAGCAGCACAAGAGCGATTGGCTGGAGATGGAACCTCCCGATCTCATCGAACACGCCGAGGAGATCGCGACCGATACATGGCTGGTCGACGTCCTTCCCGACACCGTATCCGATGAGGATGCGCAGTATCTGTTGAGATTCTGCGATCCGCTTGAAGTCGTGCGTGACGCATGGCTGCTTGAAAACGGTCTTGATTGGATCGGCACCGACGAGGCAATACAAAAAGTATTATGGGGACTCGCCGACAGAGGATACGCCGAATACGACTACGAACTCGAGGACGATCAGAGCGGTGTTGACGACGGCATGGGGTTGTCCGATATCACATGATGTGGGACAAAAACGGGCGGTTTTGCGACGGTCGATATTATAGCAGGATAAAGGCTCTGTCAAATTTCTGTCATAACGAGCCGATTTACACCGACCGGCAACGCCGTTCGGTATGTTCAAAATCTATTCAAAAACGGGAAGTTTGTTAGAAATCCTATTCAAGACGGATGAATATGCCCGCAGTTACAGGCTTTTTCTATGTCAGAGAATTTAATAGCAAGAAGTTTCAACAAAAATGGAGGTATTACATGAGCGACAAGAAAACAATAGGAATTTATCTCGAAGGGTCAGTGATCAAAGATATCGATAACACAATATCGCGGGCAAACGGCTCGTCGCGCAACGAATTCATACGTGCGGCAATCAGGTTTTACATCGCGCATTTACAGAGGCAGGACTACAGCGACATCCTCACTCCCGCATACGAATCAGTGATAAACGCACGGATCGCCGACACGGAGGAACGGATCGCGCACGTCATTTTCAAACAGGCGGTGGAGCTGTCAATGATGATGCATGTTGTCGCGGCGACAAACGACATCAGCGAAAACAAGCTCGGCGAACTGCGCCGTCAGTGCGTCGCGGAACTGTCGCGCATCAACGGGTCGTGCAAGTTTGAGGACGCCGTGAGATATCAGAAAGGCGGCTGATGAGAGGTGCCGAGGCTTGTAATGAAGTCTCCGTATCTGCCGCCGGGAAGGAAAAATCACCTCTTGAATTACGTCAAATATGTCGCTACGCGCGAGGGAGTCGAACGCGCCGACGACACGAAAAAGAACCTTCCCGCGACAAAGAAACAGCAGTATTCGCTTGCGGAACTGCTCAAAAAGTATCCCGACTCGAAGGAACTTCACGAGTATGAGGACTACAAACAGCGCCCGACAAGAGGAAATGCGGACGAGTTGATACTGCGTATAGCGGAGGCGCATCCCGAACTTCTCGGCGGCAGAGACGGATATGTCAGCTACATTGCGAACCGTCCTGGTGCCGAAAAGCTGTCGACGCACGGGCTGTTTACTGACGAGGGCGTCCCCATAGTTCTCGAAGAAACGGCTCGCGAGATCGCGGACTGTGAGAGCAATGTGTGGACGCACATCATCTCGCTTCGCCGAGAGGACGCGGAGCGTCTCGGCTACAATACGGCATCATCGTGGGCGAAACTGCTGCGCGCGAACAGAAATATGATAGCTGAGGCTATGAAAATATCGCCCGAAAATTTCAGATGGTACGCAGCGTTTCACAACGCCGCGCATCATCCTCACGTCCATATGATCGCGTACTCTGTCGATCCGAAGGAGGCTTTCCTCACGCCGAAAGGCATCGAAAAGATCAAGTCCGAGCTTGCAAAACAGATATTCAGGCAGGATCTCATAAGCGTGTATTCAAGAGAGACTGCACACAGAAACGATCTTCGCAGAATGGGACGCGAGACGGTCGCTGATATCGTCGGACGTATCATCAGTGGCTCGGCAGTTGACGGTGAAGCAGTCGATCTTCTCCTGCGCCTTGCCGAACGGCTGTCGCGAACGAAAGGCAAAAAAGTTTACGGCTATCTTAAAGCGGAGGACAAGGCGCTCGTCGACAGGATCGTCGATATTATTGCGAAGAATGAGGACATCGCCAGGCTCTACGATCTCTGGTATGAGCAGCGGGAAGAAGTCATTCGCACATACACCGACACGGTGCCGGAGCGTATACCGCTAAGCGCAAACAAGGATTTCAAGTCCATAAAGAACTCGGTCATTGACGAGGCAATGAAGCTGAATGCGGATGCAAGCGTAAATAAAAACGGTTCGGGCAGCGATAGTCCGGGATATGTAACTCACGCGAGAGAAAATGCCGCGTTTTGTGTGATAAATCTGATGAGATACGTCGGCAGGATATTCGACAACGATATCCGCGACGGCGACAGGCTGTACGGGATGGAAAAAAAAGAATATCAAAAGATCGCGGAGAAAAAACAGGCGCACGGACAGAAGATGGAAAGCTGAATCAACTATTTGTTTCTCAAAACTCAATCGTTATCCTGTTGAAACTTCCCGTCTTTTGTGATATACTGATAACAGCAAAAGAAGGAGGCGGTATGTTATGAGCGATAAAGAACGTGTTATAAAACTGCTTGACGATGTTCCCTCATACAAGCTTGGATTTCTGATCGCCTATATGCAGGGGCTGATCGCGGCTGAAGAACCTAATGAAACAACATATGCTGCAATGGAATCTGCCAAAAACGGAGAGGATCTGTACGGTCCCTATGACAGCATTTCCGCGCTGATGGAGGCTTTGAATGCTGAAACCTGAGTTCACCGGTCAGTTCAAGCGCGACTATAAACTTGCTGTAAGGCGAGGCTTTGACGCCCAAAAGCTGCAAACAGTGATCGAGCTTTTGTGTCAAGAAAAACCTCTCCCCGCATCATACCGAGATCATCACCTGACGAATTCGAGAAACTATGTCGGCATGAGAGAATGCCACATAGAACCCGATTGGCTTCTCGTTTATCAAGTTGTAGAGGAAACATTGATATTAAGGCTGATCAGAACCGGAACCCACAGTGATTTATTTTAACATTAAAACCGCCGCAATGGGCAGTGTTCGTAAAACAGTAACCATGAAATGAACGGCAACCGCCGTACAGGATCGGTTAAAAATCAAACT
>CANQMJ010000018.1 GCA_947624945.1 uncultured Clostridia bacterium
CTACATGTTCGGTCAGTACAAGCGCCTCACCAACCGCTTTGAGGGCGTGCTCACGGGCAAGGCGATCCCGTCGGGCGGCTCGCTCATCAGAACGCAGGCGACCGGTTACGGTCTTCTCTACTTCACCGACGAGATGCTCCGCGACCGCGGGATGTCCGTCGACGGCAAGACGATCGTTATCTCCGGCTCCGGCAACGTCGCCATCTACGCTTGCGAAAAGGCGCAGGAAATGGGCGGCAAGGTCGTGGCGATGAGCGACTCGAACGGCTACATATACGACAAGGACGGCATCAAGCTCGACGTCGTCAAGCAGATAAAGGAAGTCGAGAGACTCCGCATCAAGGAATACGCGGCGCGCGTTCCGGGCAACGTTTACACAGAGGGCTGCCGCGGCATCTGGTCGATACCGTGCGATATCGCGCTCCCGTGCGCGACGCAGAACGAGCTGAACGGCGACGAAGCCGCGACGCTTGTGAAGAACGGCTGCCGTGCCGTCGCCGAAGGCGCCAACATGCCCTCGACGCCCGAGGCTGTCGAATGCTTCCTCGCGAACAACATCGCGTACGCGCCCGCCAAGGCGTCGAACGCGGGCGGCGTCGCGACGAGCGGACTTGAGATGGTGCAGAACTCCATCCGCATGTCATGGACTGCTCCCGAGGTTGACGAAAAGCTCCACGGCATCATGAAGAACATATACGCGTCCGCGAAGGCGGCCGCCGCCGAATACGGCATGGCGGGCAACCTCGTCGCAGGCGCCAATATCGCCGGCTTCCTCAAGGTCGCCGACGCTATGGTGTGGCAGGGCATCGCATATTAAAGTTAATTAGTTTTTTTGCGGGGGAGAAAACTCTTTGAAAAGAGTTTTCTCCCCCGCACCCCTTTTTTCAGAAACTTTTACTACAAGTTTTGTTTTTGATAAGTAAACGAAAACAATATTCTCGGAGAAAGCTTGAGATAATCACTATTAAGTCCGCTTTTGGCGAAGGCAGGGGGCACCTTTTACAAAAAGGGGCCCCAATAATAAAGTTTCCCCCGCACCCCCTTTTTCAAAAACTTTTACTACAAGTTTTGTTTTTGATAAGTAAACGAAAACAATATTCTCAGAAATAGCTTAAGATAATCACTAATCGGTCCGCTTTTGGCGAAGTAGGGGACACCTTTTACAAAAAGGGGTCCCCGAAACAAAAAAGTTTCTCCCCACACCCTCTTTTTCAGAAACTTTTACTACAAGTTTTGTTTTTGATAAATAAACGAAAACAATATTCTCGGAGATAGCTTAAGATAAGCACTATTTGGTCCGCTTTTGTGAGGGGAGCATCTCCTCACCATGTTCGGAGCTGCCACACTTTTCGCGGAGCGAAAAGTGCAGGACGGCTTCGAGTGTAACGAGAAGACGTTACACACACATTTCCGCGAAGCGGAAAGTGTCGGAGGTTTGGAGCGTAAGCGACAAAACTCCTACCTTTCTACAAAAAGGGGCCCCAATAATAAAGTTTCCCCCGCACCCCCTTTTTCAAAAACTTTTACTATAAGTCTTGTTTTTGATAAGTAAATGAAAACAATATTTTCAGAGATAGCTTAAGATAAACACTATTTAGTCCGCTTTTGGCGAAGGTAGGGGACACCTTTTACAAAAAGGGGTACCCGAAACAAAAAAGTTTCCCCCGCACCCTCTTTTTCAGAAACTTTTACTACAAGTTTTGTTTTTGATAAGTAAACGAAAACAATATCCTCAGAGATAGCTTAAGATAAACACTATTTAGTCCGCTTTTGGCGAAGGTATCATCTCCTCGCGGTGCTCGGATCTGCCACATGCCGCCGCCTTGCGTATATAACATAAAAAAGGGGGCTGCCGCCCCCTTTTTTAACTTTTATCCTCCGCCACTACCGGAGCGCCGACGCGCACCTTCGCCGCGTCGCTTATGATCTTCTCAACACTGTCCGTCAGCACATAGAACTGCCCCGACCCGTTGACGGTCAAGAGGCACCGCCTCGTGCTGTAACGGTAGAACGCATACTCCGTCACCTTGCCGCCGTTCGTCGTCACCGTGTACCGCAGCATCAGGTCATCGTCGTCGACCTCCACGTCCTCTGGCGCGTAGTCCTTGAAGTCGCAGAGCAAAAGCGTCTTATAGAAATTGCGGAAATTCGCCACATCGTCTATCTCACCGCAGCCGTCGCCGATAACGACGAGATTCGGGTCGTCGTCGGGATGATGGTACAGACGGAACGTCTCGTTCACGTCCGCGCTCTCGATCTTGATGTTGTTCACGAACGTGATATTGCGCTGGAAGAAGCGCGTCGCGACCCAGTACATCAGATCCCACTGCAAAAACTCGAAATCAGCCTCCGGCACCTTGACGATGTCGTTGAACATCGACGTCGAAACGTAGTAGAAGCCGTCGACGGGCTCGCTCGCGACGAGGCGGAACTTGAAGCCCTGATAATCGTACTCGATGACGTAAGGCTCGTCGGCAAGTCCGAATTTTTCGAGATTTTCCTCGGTCAGACCGAGCGCGGCGACGCTGTCGCCCTCATACGCCGCGAGCTTTTGCAGCGTCACGTCGTAATTGTTCGACCTCTCGTACTCCGCCGGATACTCGCACAAGATGAGCGCGTTGTCGAGCAGCTCGTCGTCCATCTCCTCCTTCGGTATCGCGCGGAACGATATGAACTTTTCGCCGTGTTTGTATATCGTGAAGTTGTCGATGTAGAAATATGTCGAGATGCCGGCGCCCGCCGTCAGCATCGGCGACACCATGTCCTCTATCGGCGCGAGCAGCGTATTTTCGATGTCGGCGCCGATGATGTAGACGCCGGTCCTGTCGTCGCACATCGCGTAATAGCCGCCGCCCGATATTATCTTTTTGCCTATCTTTACCGTGTGCGAGCTGCCCGAACGCGTCGTCAGCTTATACCACGCGGGCTCGTCCTCGTCGCGCAGACCGTAGCTTGCAAGCTCCTCCGCCGTCGCATCCT
Source organism: uncultured Clostridia bacterium (assembly GCA_947624945.1). Classification (GTDB taxonomy): domain Bacteria; phylum Bacillota; class Clostridia; order Oscillospirales; family CAG-272; genus DTU064. The sequence goes on from CANQMJ010000018.1 coordinate 2,980, forward strand.
GCGTCACCTTCGATATGACGAGCGTATATCCCGAGCCGACGACGAGGCTTGAAAACTTCGCCGCATCGAAGGCGAGATTTTCATAGCCGTCGAGAAGAAAATCGTCGAGGTCGGCATGGTACGAGAACGAGTACGAGCCGTAGGAGTTGTGGACCTCTATCGACTGTATGTCCTTGCGCTCTATCTGCGGGAACATCAAGACCGTGTTCCCCGCCGACTTCACCTCGCCGTCCGACGTGTCGATGCCGGGCGCATCCGTTTCGGCGGGCTCGCTCGTCATCGGCCGCAGAACGAACATATAGACGGCGAGCATCGCGAGAAAGACGACGCAAAGGACGATTATCAGTATCCTCTGTTTTTTTATCATCTGAACCGTTTACCGTCCTTTTTACTTATACCGTCTGCGCACGCATACGAACACAGCGACCGCGACCGTGCAGAGCGGCAGCGTGATTATGAGCGCCTTAGTCCATGCGGACGCCTGCGCCGTCGTTATATCGAGGTCGTAGTTGGCGAAGGTCTTAAACTGAATGCCCGCAGGCACGTTCTTTTTGCCGAGCGCGATGAGGCACGAATGTATGACGTCGCGGTTCGTGCGCGTCGTGCTTATAAGATTTTCCGACGACACGAAGTCAGGCGTGCCCGCCGCGATGACGTAGGAGGTGTAGTCCTCGTTGTCTATGATCTTATATTCCTGCGTTATCGTCATCATGCTGTACGTGTCGACAGCGTCCGTCGGGACGCCGTCCTTGTACAGTCTCGCGTCCGGCGACGTGACGAATATATCGGATACCATGCGCGTGCCGAGGTCCGTCGTCGAATGATCGTCCGTGACCCACGCGTGCGATATCGGCGTCGCCTCGCGGAATATCGCCTTCGGCTGACTCGACATCGACGTGATGCCCGAATATATGCTCGACGCTAACTCGTCCTCGGCCGTATTGTACTGACCGACGACGGAGAAGCCGTCGACGGAGACGGAGTTTTCGAGGTCCTCCACCATCATTCCGGGATTGAACTTTATGCCCCATTCCTCGAGAAACTCGGTCAGATTTGTAAGTCCGCCGACAGTTTCGGGCGAGACGAACACCATCATCGAGCCTCTGCCGTCGAGAAACTCGTCTATCTTCTCTATCTCCGACTTGCCCTTGTGCTCCTCATAGTAGCCGCCGAAGTCGTACTGCGGGTCGACGACGAGAAGCAGTCTTGCCGCCGGGTCCATGTCCTCCGTCGACAGGTCTATCGGTCTTACGTCATACCCCGCCTCGGATATGATGTTGACGAACGCGGTAGCGGAGTTGTCGGAATTCATTATATCCTCGCCGTGACCGATCGTGAAGTACGCGATGGGCATTTCGTCCGCCGTCACCGCGAGTATCGCGGACGCGAACTTGTTTTCGCCGTCATATGCCCACACCGTATCCGTGTCCGTGTCGGTGATGAAGAAGTACGAGTACGCCATCTTGCGGTACTCGGTGCCGCTCGACACTATGACGCTCGTCGTGTACACGTACGGCGACGACGTCGTCGTGAACTTCGAAAGATAGTCGATGTCGGTGAGCGCGTCGCGGTACTCGATCTTGATGTTGTCGAATCTGCTTTCAAGAAGCTGCGCCGTGTTGTGGATATAGAACATCGACTGATCTTCCTCGAGCCTGTCCTTCGGCATGCAGAACGTGATGAGAACGTCGTCCTCGACGTTTTCAAGCGCAGCTTCCGCCGGTTCAGACAGCGAGAATATCTCTTTTTGCGTCATGTCTATATACCACATATAGTGAGACGCAAGAGTTGAGAATATCACGTTTATTATTATAACGAGCGCGACGAACGCGACAGTGAACGCCGCCGAAGCCGAGCCGTAGCGCAGCTTCTTTCCCTTCATAACGAGGCTTGTGCCTATGCTTTTGTTCATTTGTTTCTCGGCCTCCCATTTAACCCCAGCGGCGCTTTTCATAGACGCGCACCGTGAGGAATATGCCGACAGCCGTTATCGAGAGGTAGTAGAGCACCGCCGCGATATCGAATATGCCGTTATTGAAGTTGCCGAAGCGGGAGAACACCGAGATCCAGCGAAGCATCGTGCGGAGCGCGGGCGAGTTGATGTAGCTGTTCGCGAACGTCGCGACGAGGAACAGCAGTATGACGACGATAGTGACGACGCACGACACCATTTGATTCTCCGTCAGCGACGAGATGAAAAGACCGACGCCGACGAACGCGCTGCCCGCGAGTATGAGCGCTATCATGTTGCCGATTAAGACCGCAGTCTCGGGTTCGCCGTATTCGTAAAGCGGTATCCAGTATATAGCCGTCACGAGCACGACGCCGGAGAGCAGCGTCATCGCGGCGAAGTATTTCGCCATGACCATGCCCGTGAGACTTACGGGCGAGGTCAGCAGCATCTGCTCCGTCTTAGTGCGCCTCTCCTCGGAGAACGACTTCATCGTCAGAACGGGGACGAGAACTACGTATATGAACAGCGTCAGCGTGAAATACTGCGTCGTATGCCACGACTGCACCTGAAGCGTCGTGAACGAGAACGCGACCGCGGACAAAAGCAGCAGCGCCGCGACGAAAATGTAGCCGACGGGCGTCGTAAAGTACGCGCGCAGCTCTTTTTTATAAATGGCTCCCATCGCTTCAGCCTTCCTTTCTCTCTATGTCGGAATTGTCGATGACGGGCTTTCTGTTCTGCTTGCCCGGCTTTTTCGTGTCCGAACGGTCGACGAGCTTGATGAACACGTCCTCGAGGTCCTCGCCGACAGGTTCGAGTCCGACGAGCGGCCAGTTATTCTGCGCGAGCGCGAAGAATATCGCCTTGCGCACGTCGGTGCCCGGCTCGGATTCTATGACGTATGAATGAGCGTCGCCGTCGCGCTCGCCGCTCCTCTCGACGCGTATTACGCCGGGACGCGAACGCAGACATGTCGTGACCTCGCGCGTCGGACCGCATATCTTTGCGACATACGCCCTTCCGTCCTCGGCGGCGCGCACGATGTCCTCTTTCTTCTCGTCCGCTATTATCTTGCCCTTGTTGATTATCACGATGCGGTCGCAGACCGTCTGCACCTCGGAGAGGATATGCGTCGAGAGCAGCACCGTGTGATTTTCGCCGAGCGCGCGTATGAGCGAGCGCACCTCTATTATCTGCTTCGGGTCAAGACCGACCGTCGGCTCGTCGAGGATTATGAGCGGCGGATTGCCGACGAGAGCCTGCGCTATACCGACTCGCTGGCGGTAGCCCTTCGACAGATTCTTGATGAGCCGCTCCCTCACGTCCGCTATCTTTGTGACGGAGCAGACCTCCTCGAGATGTTTTTTGCGGTTGTAGCGGCAGCCTTTCAGCTCATATGTGAAATTCAGGTATTCGTCGACGGTCATGTCGAGGTAGAGCGGCGGCTGCTCGGGCAGGTACCCTATCAGCTTTTTCGCCGCCGTCGGCTCGTCGAGGACGTCGTGTCCCTCGACGAGCACGCGACCCGACGTGCTCGAAAGAAAGCCCGTTATGACGTTTATCGTCGTCGATTTGCCCGCGCCGTTCGGTCCGAGAAAACCCACGACCTCGCCGCGCTTTACCTTGAAGCTGATCCCGTCGACGGCGTACTTTTGTCCGTACCGCTTGACGAGATCCTCAACCTCGATCATGTACTCAGTTTCGGTTTTGTCCATTTTTGACCCTGACTTAGAGTGACTTTATAAAAGCGCCCTAAGAACCCTTCAAAGCGATTTATTGATGTATTTTTGCGGAAATATAGCTTGACAGTCTATTATAGCACAACGTGAACAAAAAAAACAGTCCCCGGCGCTGTTTTTTTCGCGAATTTTATGTGACTGCGATGTGAAATGCGCGCCGTGCGTGCGATGCGCATCCGATCTGTCTCCTTAACTGCCTATATTATACCACATTTTTCGTGATTTGTCAAGTGTTTTTCACAAATTAGTGTGAAAATATTTTTCGCGTAAGCGCCAGACCGTATCCTCAACTAATATCTCCGCTCACCGCGGTTCATTGTACAGTCTGCCTCCACCGGCAGCTACCTTTTATTGCTTTTTGCGTAAAAGGGGAAACGTCGTCCTTCGCACGAAGGAGCCACGCGTGTTAAGGACCTCTTTCCAATGCCGGTGAAAGGGGAAGTTGCCAAAGGCAACTTCAGGAGATTCCGCTTGCGGAATCTCCCAGCCCCATTAATGATGCCCGAAAGCGGCACAGCGTGCCGTCGATGTTATCCAGTCTGCGGCAAAAAGGCTTCGGGGCTCCGACCGCGTCAACATACCGGCATAACAGCTCCCTCGCGACGGGGCGATATCGCCGCCTAAACGTCGTGTCTGCGTCAAGCCGTGTCGCGCCGTCAGCGCACGAGTACAGTACGTGAACGTGAGGCTGGGAAAGCCTTACGGCGGTATTTTCGCGCTACGCGCGAACCTACTACACGTTTTCGCTTGCGCGAAAAGTGTGCTCGTTGCGCCGATGAATTATCCGATGCGCTTACTCTGACGGCGAGCGATTGCCTGCACAAAGCCGCGCGAGCCGTGACATCCTGACGTAGTAGCTCGACAGAAGCACCACATCCGCACCCGCCCATGCGAGGACCTCCGCCCAGTAAAGCCCCTCGTTGCCGAACAGTCTCGGCAAAAGCAGTATCGAGCCTGTGCGCATTATGAGCTCGGCGGCGCCCGATACCATCGGCATGACGGTGTCGCCGAGTCCCTGAAGCGACGAACGGTAGATGTGCAAAAGGTACAGCACGGGCAAAAACGTCGCCATTATGCACAGATAGTGATACGCGATCTCCGTTGTCGCCTCCGCTTCCTCGGGTTTACCAGAGATAAACGCGCCGACGATGTATCTCCCGAAAATGAGCATCGCCACCGTTATGACCGCCGCCGTTATTATCCCTATCAGAACGCCCGTGTGAACGCCCTTGTTTATTCTTTTCACCTCGCCCGCGCCGTAATTCTGACCGACATACGTCGTGAGCGCGAATCCGTACGAGATCGCCGCATTTTCCAAAAGTCCGTAGAGCTTTGTCGTCGCGGTAAATCCGGCGATGTAAAGCACGCCGTATCCGTTGATGACGAACTGCACGATCAGTCCGCCGACAGATATGATGATATTTTGAAACGCAAACGGCATGGCGAGCTTCATCAGCTCGGGCGCGAGGCGGCGGTCGAATTGACGAGTCTTCCCCATCTTTTTGATGACGTCGGTATTTTTCAGTGAAACAAAGCATATCAGCGCCGAGAGCGTCTGACCTATGAGCGTTGCGAACGCAGCGCCCGCGACGCCCCACCTGAATACGATAACAAACAGCAGGTCGAGTGCGATATTGCACACCGACGCCGCCGCCATCGCCAAAAGCGGCGTTTTGCTGTCGCCGAACGAGCGAAGCGCGGACGCGAGAAAATTATACGCCATGACTATCGGCACGCCGGCGAATATGACGCTCAGATATGTGACCGCGAGCGGGAATATCCCGGACGGAGTTTTTATCAGCCGAAGGATCGGTTTCAGCGTTGCAAACGCGAAGCACAAAACGCCGACAGCGCAGAATACGCAGAGCACTTTTGATGTGGCATACGTCTTTTTCAGATGCTCTGTATCGTTCGCGCCGTAGTCGTGTGCCATGCGTATCGAAAAGCCCTGCGCGAAGCCCTGCACCATGCTGAGGACGAGCCAGTTCAGCCATTCGCCGTTGCCGACGGCGGCGAGAGCGTCAAGACCGAGCACCTTGCCGACCACCATCGAGTCCACCATCGTGTAGAGCTCCTGAAATATGTTGCCTATCATCAGCGGCAGGGCAAACGAAATAAGCAGCCGCAGCGGGGCGCCCGTCGTCATATTTTTTTCGGAAATCATGGAGCCTCCTGCGAGCGAAAAACGGGATCATACCCGCACAGTATATAACAATATAACGTATAAGTCAATGACGTATGATGCAAAAAATGCGCGCAGTGCGCGCATTGGAAAACGGCTTCTCAACCGACGATTGAATCGGAATGTCAAACTCCCCCGATACGTTATTGCGTCATGCGCGTTTTTGCGGCATAATAAAGTAAAGACGCGCGAAAGGGGCAAGGCAGCATGCACAACATAGGAGATGTGATAAGCAGGAAAAGGCGCGAACTCGGACTCACGCAGTCGCAGCTCGCGCAAAAATTGAATATATCGTTTCAGGCAATCTCAAAATGGGAGCGCAGCACCGCGTACCCGGACATTGAGATGCTGCCGAAACTCGCGTCCGCGCTCGGGACGACCGTCGACGTGCTCGTCGGCTACGGCGGCATAGTCGCCGACTACGACAGCCGTTATCGTGGCGAGGACTACTATTGGGGGCTTTGCCCCAACAGACTGTGCTATGAGATCATGAAGCTTTTGCCGCCGATAAGACCGTACCGCCTGCTCGATATCGGCTGCGGCGAGGGCAAGGACTCCGTTTTCATGGCGAAATGCGGCTATGACGTCACCGCATTCGACATTTCCGACGAAGGCATCAAAAAGGCGAAGCGCCTCGCCGAACACAATCATGTCGACGTGAATTTTCTGCGCGCCGACATCGACGATTTCCGCTTTGATGGCGAGTACGACATCATATTTTCAAGCGGCGTCCTGCATTTCATAAAGCCGCAAAAGAGAGCGGAACTGTGCGAAAAAATGAAGGCGCATACGACCCCGGGCGGATTTGACGTTTTGAACGTATTCGTCGAAAAGCCGTTTATAAAGCGCGCCCCCGACGACGGACGCGATGAAAAGCTGCGTTCGCCGTGGAGGTCGGGCGAGCTGTTCGGATATTACCACGACTGGCTTTTTCACATCTGCCGCGAGGAGGTGTTCGACTGCAAAAGCGGCGGCATACCGCATAAGCACTGTATGGACACTCTCATCGCGCAAAATGTAGATGAAGATATATAAAACGGAGCATCGCCGGACGGCGCGGAAATGCGCACTATGTCCGGCGATGTGGCTTTAAGGCGACGCATGATACGTCAGTCCGTCACTTTTGCAGAGCTCCCGATTCGTGATCTTTCGTCAGTTCCGTTATCACGCCGTCGATACGTATCCTGCATCCGGCGCCGCCGTCGACGGTGAAGCAGTTTTGCTCCATGTCAAACGACGCCGTCATGATAACGTCTCCGCCGTCATATACCTCTGTCGACGCGCGTCCGGTCAGCCCGAATACGTGCAGCTCCACGTTGCCGTCGAAGCGGTATTCCGCGTTCGGGTGCGATATCCCGACAGGGATGACGCTGTTTTCGCGCACGTAAAGCGGTATCGAGAGGTAGTCGACGCGCTCCTCGCGCCACACGCCGCCCTCGACGACTTCTCCCGTAAAGAAATTCGTCCATTTTCCGCGCGGCAAATAATAGTGCGCTATCCCATCCGCGTTGAATACGGGTGCGACAAGCAAGGACTCGCCGAGCATGTACTGCTTGTCGAGATAGCGGCAGTTGTAGTCGTTCTCGAATTCGAGCGCCATCATGCGCATCATAGGCACGCCCGAAGTCGACGACTTCTTTGCCTCCGACCAAAGATACGGCATGAGCTCGTGTTTCAAATCGGTGAAAAACCTGAGTACGTAGACGGCCTCTTCGCCGTACAGCCACGGCACCTTATACGCCGTGCTGCCGTGCAGTCTGCTGTGCGTCGACAAAAGCCCGAACGCGCACCATCGCTTATAAAGGTCGGGCGTCGCGGAGCTCTCGAATCCGCCTATGTCGTGGCTCCAAAACGAAAATCCGCTGCATGTGAGCGACAGTCCGCCGCGTATAGACTGCTCCATGCCGCCGTAATCGGACCAGCAGTCGCCGCCCCAGTGTACGGGGAATTTCTGACATCCCGCCGTCGCCGACCGCGCGAACAGCACCACGTCGTCCTCGCCGCGCCTTTTTGCGAGCACGTCATGTACGCACTCGTTATAGAGGTAACTGTAGAGATCATGCATCTTCGTCGGGTCTGCGCCGTTATAATATACCGCGTCCGTCGGGATGCGCTCGCCGAAATCCGTCTTGAAGCAGTCGACGCCCATATCGAGCAGCCGCTCGAGCCCCTCTCCGTACCATCTCACGGCGTCGGGATTTGTAAAGTCTACTATTGCCATTCCCGGCTGCCACATATCCCACTGCCATACGGAGCCGTCCGCACGGCGCAGGAAATAACCGTTCTTCACACCCTCGTCGAACAGCGCCGACTGCTGCGCGATATAGGGATTTATCCACACGCACACTTTTACGCCGCGCTCGTGTATGCGTCTTATCATTCCCTCGGGATCGGGAAAAACGTCGCTGTCCCACATAAAATCGGTCCAGCGGAACGGCTTCATCCAGCAGCAGTCGAAGTGGAACACCGACAGCGGTATTCCGCAGTCGAGCATACCGTCGATGAAGCTCATCACGGTGTCCTCGTCGTAATTCGTCGTGAACGACGTCGAGAGCCACAGCCCGAAGCTCCACCTCGGCGGCAGCGCAGGCTTGCCTGTAAGGTCCGTATAGCGGCATATGACGTCCTTCATCGTGTCGCCGCAGAAGATGAAATAGTCGAGACATTCGCCCTCGACAGAAAACGCGGTCCTGTTCACCGTTTCGGTCGCTATCTCGAAGTCGACGCGTTCGGGGTGGTCGACAAATACGCCGTATCTGCGGTTCGACAGAAAGAACGGTACGTTTTTGTACGACTGCTCCGTGCTCGTGCCGCCGTCCTCGTTCCATATCTCGACCGACTGTCCGTTTCTCACGATAGGGGTGAACCTCTCGCCGAGCCCGTATATGAGCTCGTCAACGTCAAGCGCGAGACGCTGACACATGTACGCGGTCCCCGAGCGGTACGCGTCGCCGCGCCAGTCCCCGACTATATACGACATATCGTCGCCCGTCGACGACGTCAACAGCTTCCCGCCGCGGTAAAACCGCATCGAGCAGTCGTTTTTGTCTATTTTTAGTTCGAGCGCGCCCGAGCGCACTGTCAGCTGATGCGGCGTGTCCTCCGCGTCAAGCGTGCCGTCCGCGATGCTGAGCGTAAATCTGCCGTTTTTGTCCATGCCAACGTCCGCGCGTCCCTTGTGATGGTAAACTCTGACGCGCAGCGTGTCGCGAAGCGGCGCGCTTATCTCAAAAGTAAAGCATACGCCGCCGAGCGTGTCGCCCCTGTGATCAACGTAAAACGACGGGGCGAACAGCTTCGCCGTGCCGTCCGTCACCGATGTTTCGTACACCGTCTTCGGCGAAAAGCTGTGAGCGCCCTCTTTTGTGAGCCACCGTCCGTTTCTGAATTTCATATTCCCTCCGAACCGTTATATTAGTATCTGCTACTTTCACTATATCACGGAAACGTCGTCTTGTCGAGAGCGATGCCGAAACTTCCGCCGACGCGGATATGATATCCGACGATATGTTAAATCATGTCGCCTGTCGGTTATTTACTTTTCAGATTTTATAGGATATAATAAAATACTGTAAAAACGATATTCGGTGTTATGCCGGACGGGAGGCATGCGGTGTTTGAAATATTCTGCATGGGCTGCGACGCCGTCGAGGCGGACGGGTTCGAGGTCGACAGACCGGACGGCTGGGGCGACGGATGTTACCTCATGCTTTTCATCAAGACGCGCGTATATGACGGTCGGCGGCGTCGAAATAATGACGGAGCCCAACACCTTCATCGTTTACAACAAGCGCTCATACCACAAGTACCGCTCGTGCGGCGGCGTTTACGTAAATGACTGGATGGAATTCGACGCGCCGAACAATTTCACCGACAGCCTCTCGATCAGCTTCGACACGCCCATAACTATCACGGGCGGTCACGAAAGGGAGATATCGTCCGTGTTCCGCTCGATATCGGACACGTTTTATTCGCGCAGCCGCCACGGAGCCGAAACGTGCAGCCTTCTGATGCAGGCGATGCTCAACATGGTCTCCGACCTCTGCCCCGCAGAAAAAAGGTACGGAAGATATCACGGCGAGCTGCTCGAGCTCAGACGCGAGATATACGGCTCCCCCGACCGCGACTGGAAGATCGCGGACATGGCAAAGCGGTTCCATTTGAACAAGTCGTACTTTCAGGAGATATACAAAAGCACGTTCGGGACGTCGTGCGGCGCGGATATAATAAACAGCCGCGTCGAATGTGCGAAGGGGGCGCTGCTCAACACGGATAAGAGCATGGGGGAGATAGCGGAGGCATGCGGGTACGGCAGCGCGGTCCATTTCTCGCGTCAGTTCGCAAGCGTCACGGGATGCCCGCCGACGACGTTTCGGAAAAAATACCGCACCGAGCATTAAAGTGACGGCAGGAGGGAAGACGACGCAAAATGAAGATGAAAAGATTGTCGATATGCGCGGCCGCGCTGATGCTCGCGCTTGCAATGACGATAACGGCGATGCCCGGCTGCGCCGGCGGAACGGGAAGCGAGACTGACGATGTCACAGGGACTGTCGGCACGCAGCCGCCTGCGTCGTCGGAAACGCAATCACAAACGCAGTCCGAAACTGCGGAAACAAAAGGGGAGGATGAAATGATGGAGGAATTATCGCCAAAGGTAAAGATCACAGACGGTACATTCACCGTCGGCGGACGTGAATTTTTCGTCAACGGCGTCAACACGCCGTGGGAGAACTGGAACGATTTCGGCGGGAGCTTTAACGCGTCGTTTTGGAACGGTCACTTCCGCGACCTGCGCAGTATCGGCGTAAACGCGACGCGCGTATGGATAAACTGCAATTCCAGGGTCGGGATAAAGCTCGCCGAGGACGGCACCGTTGCCGAGGTCACCGACAAGCACTGGAGCGACGTCGACGCGCTTTTCACGCTCGCGGAGCGAAACAGGATATATCTTTTGCCGACGCTTTTGTCGTTCGACCACTTCAAAAGCCCCGATTCCGCCGACCGCTGGCGTCTCGTCGTGACGGACGAGACTGCACGACGCAGCTTTATCGAAAACTACGTCGTGCCGTTCGCGGAGCGGTACGGAGACAGCCCGTACCTTTTCGGCATCGACCTCATGAACGAGCCCGACTGGGTACACGAAAACGAGGAATGCGGGCAGCTTTCCCTCGACGATATGTCGCGCTTCTTCGCCGAATGTACGGCGGCGATACATGAGGCGAGCCCCGACACGCTCGTCACAGTCGGCGTCGGGATAATCAAGTACAATTCCGAAAAATACGAGGGCAACATCATTTCGGACGCGGTGATGAAAAAATACGGCGGAGAGGACGCCTGCGTCGATTTTTACTCGACCCACTACTACGAATGGATGAAGCCGTGGTTCGGCGTGCCGTATTCGACCTCTCCCAAGGGATTCGGTCTTGACGGCGGAAAGCCGTGCATCCTCGGCGAGATCGCCGCCGACAGCAGCGAGGACCTCAAAGGCATATACGAAAAAGCGTACGAGAACGGATGGTGCGGCATTATGGAGTGGGCGTCCAACAACGTGTCCGCGCACGCCGACAACTGGGACGACATAAAAGCCGCGACCGAAAATATCGCAAATATCATACCCGAGCGCGTGTTCCCGCTCGGAGAGGGAAAACAAAAATGAATTACGAGATAAACGAGAAGCGCGAGACCGGGCGCATAAGTCCCATGATATACGGTCACTTCATCGAACATTTCCACAGGCAGATCTACGGCGGCATATTCGACCCCGAAAGTCCTCTCTCTGATGAAGATGGATTCAGGACCGACATTATCGAGGCGATGAGGGAGATACGTGTGCCCGTCCTGCGGTGGCCGGGCGGATGCTTTGTGTCGTCTTATCACTGGCGCGACGGCGTGGGACAGCAGCGTCAGCCGTCGTTTGACAAGGCGTGGCGCGTCGAGGACCCGAACACGTTCGGGACGGACGAATTCGTCAAGCTCTGCCGCAAGATAGGCTGCGAGCCGTATATATGCACGAACGCGGGCACGGGAACGGCGGAGGAGATGAGCGACTGGGTCGAATACTGCAATCTCGAACGCGAGGGCAAATACGCGAAAATGAGGATCGCAAACGGGTTTCAGTCCCCGCACCGCGTAAAATACTGGAGCATCGGCAACGAAAACTACGGCGCGTGGGAGATAGGCGCAAAATCCGCCGACGAATGGGGACGTCTCACCGCCGAGTCTGCGAAAATGATGAAGCACGTCGACCCCGATATCGAGCTCTCGGCGGCGGCGCTCGCGGACATAAACTGGAACGTCAATCTCTTGCACAGCTGCGGTCAGTACCTCGACTGGATATCGATACATCAATATTGGGACATGATGCCCGAAGTCCATGATCCCGCCGATTATGACGCCTGCATGGCGTATACCGCCGATATCGGACGCACCGTCGACGAGGTGCGCGGCATTTTGACCGCGATGCGGCTCGAAAAGCGGATAAAGATCGCGTTCGACGAGTGGAATCTGCGAAGCTGGCACCATCCGAACGTGCATACGGTGCGTCAGGGCAGAACGCGCGAAGATTATATCCTGCCGCGCGACAAAAACGACGACAACAGCACGTACACGATGGCGGACGCAGTCTTTGCCGCGTGCTTCCTTAACTCGATGATAAAAAACTGCGACATCGTCGGCATGGCGAATTTCGCGCCGATATTGAACACGCGCGGCTGCATTTACAGCTACGGCGGCGGCATCGTGCGCAGGAGCACGTACTACGTCTTTGAACTGTTCGCGAAGCATATGACGGGAAATGCCGTCGATGTTTGGACTGACGGCGGGTCAGAGACGATGGAGGTCAGGGCGAAAAACGGACGGACGCAGTCCGTCGCCGTCATAGACGTCGCCGCCGCGTCGCACGACGGCAAACTGTCGATATCGCTCGTCAACAAGCATAGGACAAAGTCAAAGACTGTGACGCTGCGCGTTCCCGGCGTGCGTGGGCGCGCCGTGATGTACACCGTAAACGGCAAGAGCGCCGACTCCTACAACGACGTCGGCAGAGACGAGATAAAGATAACGGAGAGGGTCGTCGGCGACGTCGACGGCGCCGTGACCGTCACGGCTGACGCACATTCCGTGAACGTGATTACGATCGAGCGATAAAAAGGAAAAAGGAGAACAAAAATGAGACCGCAAAAGGATTACAGCTTTATACGCGGCGTCTGTCACAACTCGCGCGCAGGGACAGAGGAATATCTGCGCGAGATCGGCTACGCACGCTCGATAGGGGTGAATTCGTTCCGCACGTGGCTGTCATACCGCGGCTGGCAGCGCGACCGCGACGCTTTCATCAAAAACATCAAATGCTTCATCGAGACCGCATACGAAAACGGCATCAGCGTCATGCCCATTATCTTCAACGGCAACGGTCTTGACTCGGAAACGCTTTCGGATGAATGGATGCGGAGCGTCGGCGACGAATACGTCCGCGACCTCGTCGGCGAGCTTAAGGACGAGCCGGGCGTCATCATGTACGACATCATGAACGAGCCGTCGTGCAACGATTACATCATGAAATGCGATAAATCCGAGCGCGCCGCGCGGTGGGAGCGCATGAACGAATTTCTGCGCCATTACTGCGAGCTCGTGAAATCCCTCGACCCCGACGGGACTGTGACGATCGGACACACGTATTCAAAGGATCTTTTGCCGAGCGCGGAATGGGTCGACGTCATATCGTTCCACGATTATCTCGAATCGGAAGCGCGTATCGAACACACGTATGAGGAGGCGGAGCGCATCGCGTCCGAGCTCGGAAAACCGCTCATCAACAGCGAGCTTTCGTGCATAGGGCGCGCAAATCCCTATGAGCAGTCGATAAAGGCGGCGCGGGATCATCACGTCGGCTTTTACGTCTTTGAGCTCATGATACGCGGCTACTGGGGCGACATCCACGGCATTTTTTATCCCGACGGCACCGTCCGCGACCCGTCGACGGTCACGGCGATGATGGGCATTTACCGCAATTATTCAAGTACGCGCATCAAGCCGAATCCGAACAAGGAGGGCAAGGCGGAGGAAGCGCTTCGCCGTCTCGAGCGTGCGATGAATGACTCGGCGGAGGTGTTCCGTCACAGGAGCTCGTCGTCGGACGAAATACTCGAGGCTGCGGAGTGGATAATAAATCTTCTCGAAGGCGCCGAGCTCGTACCGATGTACGACCCGCCGCGCGTGAAGCTGCTCCGCTACCGCTCGATGCCTGAGGATGCACGCGACCTTGACGAGATAAAGGATTTTGCATATTCGCTCGCGGAGACGCTCCGCCGTGCGTGCAGACTGATAATGTGATCCTGCGGCGGACGCTTTCCGTGAACGTGATTGAAATAGAACGTGAATAAAAAATATCCCATCCGAGCTTTAACAAACGAGGTCGGACGGGATTTTTTGACTTGATTTTACCCGAAAAACTTCGGCAGCGCGTTATACACGGTCCGTATGCACGTCGTCATCGTGTGCCCGCTGTCGCACTGGAAATAGAAGAAGTTGCCGTCTCTGAAATCGTCGCAGAAGCAAAACGTCCCGGGCTTTGACGCCATCGCTTCGAGCTGCGGCGTCATGTGCGGATACGCGATGTCGCCGGGGCCGCCGCATCCGGCATAGATGACAATGTCGTCCCTGCCGTGCCCAGAAGATTTCACGGCGTTTTCAAGATAATCCGCTTTCGCCTCGCCGGAGGCGCGCTGTCCGCCCGGCGCGCTCCAGCAGTCGCCCGAGATCGGCATATAGTACGCGACCTCGTCAAGACAATGCTCGAACACTCCCCACGTCGAGAGCGAGCCGAGCGAAAATCCGCCGTATGCACGGTGACGACGCGACGATATTATGCCGTCATTCGCCGCATCCGCGTACGTCGGATACGCGCTCTCAAACGCCGGTATCAGGCAGTCCCGAAGCTCGCGGTAGAAATTCGCCGCCGCTTCAAACGCGTTCGCGCCCGGCGTCATATACGTCGGCGTTACGACGAGGCACGGGTCGCATTCGCCGCTCTCAAACATGTGGTCGAGCACGTTTGAGAGCGGGGAGCTCTCCCCCTCGCCGCGGAAATACCACGTTTCGTCGTCCGCGCCGCCGTGAAGAAGATAAAGCACGTCGTATCGTCTCGCCGCATCGAATCCGTACGGCACATATACGAGCGCTTTTTTGTCCTTGCCGTCCGCTTTGTATGAAAACGGCACGACGCTGCCCTGTTTTCTGCACTCCGAGTAATACTCCGACGGCACGTCCCTGTATGCATTCGGTCTGTACGTTTTGCCCATATGATCGCCTCCGCAGATATTTTTTTCCTGTATTACTGTCAGTATTTTACCATATGCGGCGCGAGATGTAAACGGCTGCGGCGGATATTTACATGTGCGGCAGACTTTTTTGCGCTCACTGCGTCCGTTCGCTGTTCGGCGGCAGCTTCATTTTGCGAAAAGTGTTATGAAACTGCTGCAAAAGCAAACCGCCGCACGCAGCCGGTCAAAACCCTTTTTTCAATTCTCCTTTTATCACGTGTATATGCGGCTCTTTTTTCGTGTGAATATATCTGCCTTTTCTTACGTGAACATGCTGTTCAGCGATATCGCCGATGTAATCGCTCCCGATATTTGCCTTCTCTCACGTGTTGCTCTTTTCTCGCGTGTCTATGATGTCCTTTTCTCGCATGTATATGTTGATCTTTTCTCGCATATGTATGCTGCACCTTTTCTCGCTCATTTTTGTGAAGAACCCCTTTTCTCTGCGAGAAAAGGGGTTCCCCACACCCTTCCCCAAAAGAGGCTTGCCGGGTGCGCATCGGTTATTTCTACGATTATTATTTGCGAAAGTCCTTCCCCAAAAGAGCGTTTACCTGCTCTTGGAGATGAGGCTTTGTTTTATGTTCCACAGCTTTTGCGACAAGTCGACGTAGTAGTTGTGCGGGTTGTCGAATCTTTTTTTGTGAAGAACCCCTTTTCTCGCAGAGAAAAGGGGTTCCCCACGCCCTTCCCCAAAAGAGCGTTTATCTGCTCTTGGAGATGAGACTTTGCTTTATATCCCAAAGCTTCTGCGACAAGTCGACGTAATAATTATGCGGATTGTCAAATCTGCGGACTTCGTCCCACATCGTGGCAACCTCGGAGGCGCAGTAGGTGCGGACGTCGTCGAGCGACGGGACGTCGTACACGAGCTCGCCGTTTTTGAAGATATCGACGAGCAACGGGCGGACGGTGACGTTTTCGAGCGTCTTGCGCTTCCACGTATAATCGGGGTCAAATATTTCGATAGGCTCGTTTTCGTTTATCTTTTCGTCGTAGACGGTGATGAGGTCGGCCTCCGCCTTGCCAGTTTCGTTCGAATAGAGTCTGTACACGCGCTTGAAGTGCGGATTCGTTATCTTTGTGACGTTCTCGCTTATCTTTATCTTCGGCACGACTTCGCCGTCTTTTTCGACTGCCGCGAGCTTATACACGCCGCCGAACACGGGCGACGACGTCGATGTGATGAGGCGTTCGCCGACGCCGAATGCGTCGACCTTCGCGCCCTGGCGTATCATATCGCGTATCAGATATTCGTCGAGCGAGTTGGAGACCACGATCTTGCAGTAGTCGAAGCCGGCGTCGTCCAGCATCTTGCGCGCGCGCTTTGACAGGTACGTTATATCGCCCGAGTCGAGGCGTATCGCGCATTTCTTTATCCCCTTCGGCACGAGCACGTCGCGGAACGCGCGTATCGCGTTCGGAATTCCGCTTTTGAGGACGTTGTACGTGTCGACAAGCAGCGTCGCGGAGTCGGGGTAAATTTCGCAGTACGTGCGGAACGCCTCGTATTCGCTGTCGAACATCTGCACCCACGAGTGCGCCATCGTGCCCGTCGCGGGCACGCCGTACATCTCGTCCGTTATCGTGCATGCGGTCGCGGCGACGCCGCCTATGTAAGCAGCTCTCGCGCCGAGTATCGCCGCGTCGGCGCTGTGAGCGCGGCGCGAGCCGAACTCGGAGATCGACCGTCCCTCGGCGGCTCTGACTATCCTGTTCGCCTTTGTCGCGATGAGCGACTGATGGTTGAACATCAGAAGCATGAACGTTTCGATGAACTGCGCCTCGACCGCGGGCGCGCGGACCGTTATGACGGGCTCGTTCGGGAAAATGACCGTTCCCTCGGGCACCGCCCACATATCGCCGGTGAATTTGAATCCGCGCAGATAGGTGAGGAATTCCTCGTCGAATATGCCCTTTGAGCGCAGATATTCGATGTCCTCGTCGTCGAATCTGAGGTCGCGAATATAGTCTATTATCTGCTCAAGGCCCGCCGCTATCGCGTAGCCGCCGCCGTCCGGCACGCTGCGGAAGAAAATGTCGAAGTATGATATTTCGTCGCCGCGTCCGCACTTGTAGTAGCCGTTCGCCATCGTCAGCTCGTAGAAGTCGCAGAGCATCGTCAGATTGCGTTTGTTTTCCATAATATTTGTTCCCGTTTTAAGTTTTTCATTTTTTAATATTATAGAGCGTTTATATTTATTTTACAATGGCAATACATACAAAATAGGCGCGATTTTTCAAAAAATCTTTGAAAAAAGCGCATCTCACGCTGCCGCGCGCCGCAGGCTCCCCGCTTTGCCTGCGCACCACGCCGCTCGCCGCAACTGCTTCATCCCTCATCCGCATATATTATACCACATTTTTCGTGATTTGTCAAGCGCTTTTCACAAATTTATGTATTTTTGTGCCATAACTGGTTGCTCCCACACTTTTCGCGAAGCGAAAACGTGTCGCAGGTCGTAGCGTTAGCTGCGAACTGCCGCTCACCACGGTTCATTATGCGGTGCGCTCCCACCGGCAGCTACCTTTGACTACCTGACGTGGTAACGTCTTTCACACCTACAAATAGGTTTTTTGACAAGGGGGACTTTCTCGCAAGAAAGAGATAATACGGGATGAGGACCTTTTCTTTTAAAGAGAAAGGTGGTAGTTTGTCGCTTCGCGCCAACCTACGCCCGAACCCCCTCTCCAAAAGAACATCGCGTGCTCGCTCTACGCGAACAGCTCCCTCGCGGCGGATCGATTGCGCCGCCTACACGTCGTGTCTGCGTCAAACCGTGTCGCGCCGTCAACGCACGAGCGCGGTGCGCGTAGATACAGCTGAAAAGCCTACGGCTCGTAGCCATTATTTGGACGGCGGCGGATTCGCTTCGCAAAAAATGCGGGAGCAGCCCCCGCAGGCGCAAATAATTATCACACTAAGTTGTGACAAACTATTGACAAACGGCTCGTGGCGTGATATCATATATACTTAATGTATGCGATATCTTCACGACTTTTTGAAGTATGGCAGTATATTATTGAAGATATTTTGCTTACGGGGACTTTTTTGTAAAAAAAGTCCCTTATCTGCGAAAAAATTTTGAAATGCGTGCAATAAAACGATGCTGCCGTGCATTATTATAGTGAAAGGAGACGATGGCGGATGCTTTTATTTACACTCACAGCTGTTACGGCGCAGAGAATACCGGATGCGCCGTCGGACGTACTCAACGGACTTATCGCCGACGTGGCGGCGGGAAACATCGACTCGCTCGGCGAGATATACTCGCTGACGCGTTCGAGCGTATACGGCTATGCGCTCTCGATCGTGAAAAATCACTCCGACGCGGAGGACGTCACGCACGACGCGTATGTCGCGATAGCGACGTCGGCGCTGTCGTACACACCGTCGGACAAGCCGATGGCGTGGATACTCACTATCGCGAAGAATCTCGCTTTGATGACGCTGAGAAAAAGACGCGAGCGCGAGCTCGACGAGGCGGAGGTCGCGGCAATTCCGGACACGCTCGACATTCTGCCCGCCGACAAAATGGTACTGAGGGAGTGTATAGAACGGCTGTCCGACGACGAGCGCGAGATAGTCATGCTGCACGCCGTCACCGGCTACAAGCACCGCGAGATCGCGGAATTTCTCGACATGCCGCTTGCAACGGTCTTGTCAAAATACAGCCGTGCGATAAAGAAGCTGCGCGCGGCGCTTACGGAAGAACACGGAAGAATGAGGAAGTAACAACGGAGAAACGACAAAGGAGGTATCGGAAATGAAGAAGACAACGAAGAATGAAGAGATGACGGTAAACGCAAGAGTGAGGACCGCGGTCGAAAACGCGGCTCCGAACGACGCCGCGTCCGTGATAAACGACGTGAAGGCGGGTCAGAGCGTCATGGTCGATATGCAGACGAAGAAAACAAAGCGCCGCGGCGCATGGCGCGCCGTCGTGGCGGCGGCTCTCGCGCTCGTCCTTATGGGCGGCGCGTTCGCGGGCGGCATGTACTTCTCCGACGCGCGCGTCGCCTCGATAGTGGCGCTCGACGTCAACCCGAGCATAGAGATAAGCGTGAACAAGAAGGAGCGCGTCCTCGACGTGAGAGCGCTCAACGACGACGCAGCTGCTATCATCGGCGACATGGATTTCAAGGGCAGCACGCTTGACGTGACCGTCAACGCCCTCGTCGGCGCGATGGTGCGCGAAGGGTACCTTTCCGACATCGCAAATTCGATACTCGTCTCCGTCGACGGCGGCGGCGACGAATACGCATCGCGTCTGCGCGAGCACGTTTCGAATCTGATAGGCGCGATGTTTGACGGCGCCGTCATGACGCAGACAGTGACGCCGGACAAGGAGCTCGACGCGCTCGCAGACAAGTACGGCATCACGAAGGGCAAGGCGCGTCTGATCGCTGAGATCACGACGCAGAATCCGCGCCACACGTTCGAGGAGCTCGTCGCGCTGTCGATAAACGAGCTCAACCTGATTAGGACTACGGGCGCGGCGGGCGCGGAAAACGGCGGCTCGAGCCGTCCCGACGAAATCGTATCGCAGGGGACGCCGAGCGCGGGCGCCTACATCGGCGCCGACAAGGCGTACGAGTACGCGCTCGCTCACGCGGCGGCGAATTACGGCGCGGTCACCGATGCGGCTGCGCTGATAAAAGCCCCGCTCGACTACGAGCACGGCGTGATGGTGTACGAGCTTGAATTTTACGCATACAGCGCGGACGGCGAGCATCTCGAATTCGAATATGACGTGAACGCACTGACGGGTGAGATCGTCGGATTCGAGTGCGAGCTTGCGGACAAGGGCGACTCCGGTATATATCAGCCGCCCGTCGTATCGGGATCATCTGTACCGGAATCCGAAGCAAAGGCGACGGCGCTCGCACACGCGGGTGTGAAGGAGTCCGACATATACGCGTACACATGCAAGCGCGACTTCGAAAACGGCGTCGAGGTATATGAGATAGATTTCAAATGCGCGGGTTACGAGTATGACTATGAAATTGCAGTTGCTACCGGTGCGATAGTAAAGTCTAACAAGGAAGTCGACGACGATTACCGCGCGCCCGAAACGACGAAAGCTCCCGAGACTACGGCTGCTCCGTCAACGGCGGTGACCGAAGCCGAGGCAAAGGCGACTGCGCTGTCACACGCGGGCGTGAAAGAGTCCGACATATACGCGTACACGTGCAAGCGCGACTTCGAAAACGGCGTCGAGGTGTACGAGATAGATTTCAAATGCGCGGCTTATGAGTACGACTATGAGATCGCCGTCGCGACGGGCAAGATAGTGAAGTCAAACAAGGAAGTCGACGACGATCACCGCGCGCCCGAAACAACGAAAACGCCGGAGACCACTAAGGCTCCCGAGACGACGGCTGCTCCGTCGACGGCGGTGACCGAAGCCGAGGCAAAAGCGACGGCGCTGTCACACGCGGGTGTGAAAGAGTCTGACATTTACGCGTACACGTGCAAGCGCGACTTCGAAAACGGCGTCGAGGTGTACGAGATAGATTTCAAATGCGCGGCTTATGAGTACGATTATGAAATTGCCATCGCGACGGGCAAGATAGTGAAGTCGAACAAGGAAGTCGACGACGACTACCGTGCGCCCGAAACGACAAAAGCTCCCGAGACTACGGTTGCTCCGTCGACGTCGGTGACCGAAGCCGAGGCAAAGGCGACGGCGCTGTCACATGCGGGTGTGAAAGAGTCCGACATATACGCGTACACGTGCAAACGCGACTTCGAAAACGGCGTTGAAGTGTACGAGATAGAGTTCAAATGCACAGGTTATGAGTACGATTATGAAATCGCAGTCGCTACGGGCAAGATCGTGAAGTCTAACAAGGAAGTCGACGACGACTACCACCACGACGAGCACAGCACCTCCGGCTCCGCGTCCGTCACCGCCGAACAGGCGAAGTCGATAGCGCTCACACATGCAAACGTCGACGCGGGCAGCGTCTATGACTACGAGTGCGAGCTCGACCGTGAGCACGGCACAGACGTCTACGAGATCAGCTTCAAATCGGGCAGATACGAGTTCGAGTACGAGATCAACGCATCGACCGGCGCGATCATCAAATCCGACCGCGAGTTCGACGATTGAGACATAATTACAGCAGGCGATGGGGCGGTTTATAAAGCCGCCCCATCTGTTTTTGTATGATCACACCGTAAGCAAACTTGTAACAAAAGTTCTTGAAGAGGGGTGCAGGGGAGGGACTTCTTGAAAGAAGTCCCTCCCCTGCAAAAACATTTTGCCACCCTTAAAAATCCCTTCGCGCGACGAGCAGGACCGACGCGAGCCATGACACCACGTAGAGCGCGACTGCTGCCGCCGCAAGTCCGAGCGCGAGCTTTATGTCGACGGTCTCCGCAGGCATGCCGCCGCT
>CANQMJ010000019.1 GCA_947624945.1 uncultured Clostridia bacterium
CATGATAGGCTGCGGAGGCGGCGTCATCATCGTGTACGCGCTGTCGCGCCTTTACGAAAACGACCCCGAGCGAACGTCCCGCGACGTGTTCGCGTCCGCAGTGGCGGCGATACTGCCGATGTCGCTTGTGTCAACGCTTTTGTATACGGCGTCGGGCGTCGACGGCTCGGGAGCTTTGAAATATATAGTTCCTGCGGTGACGGGCGGCATCGTCGGCGCGTTTTTTCTCGATAAAATTGATCAGACTTTTCTGCGGCGGCTTTTCGGACTGCTCGTCATGTGGGCGGGAGTATCGCTGATACTGCGCCGCGCCGGTATAATGTGATGAGTGTAATAGAAATACTGACAGCGTTTCTGTGCGCGGCGCTCTCGGGCATGGGCGTCGGCGGCGGGGGACTTTTGCTCATTTACATCGCGATGTTCACCGATACGCCGCAGAAGGAGGCGCAGCTTTATAATCTCATTTTCTTTATGTGCGCGTCCGCGTCGGCGCTTTTACTGCATGTAAAAAAGCGCAGACTCGACCTTCGCGTCATATCGCTGCTCGCCTTGTCCGGCGTGCCGGGAGCCGTAGTCGGCAGCGTCATACTGCGCGGACTCGGCGACGGCGCCGTGGGCACGATCCTCGGCGGATTTCTGTTCCTTTCGGGCGCCGCGTCGTTTTTTTCACGCGAAAAGCAAAAATAAATTTGTTTCGCGGACGCATTTTGTGCAATCGCATATTTACAACGCGAGTTTTTCGTGATATAATGCTTTCAGCGCTCGGCACGGGATGCGGGGAAGTTTTCACCGTCCGCATCCTGAGTCGTGACGCAATATGAAAATGAGGTGAAAAAATGGCACTCACAAAAGAAGGCAAGCAGGAGATTATCGAAAAGTACGCTATCCACGAAGGCGACACGGGCAGCCCCGAAGTCCAGATAGCGATTCTTACCGAGCGTATCAATCAGCTCACCGAGCACCTGAAGAACAACAAGAAGGACCACCACAGCCGCAGAGGTCTGCTCAAGATGGTCGGACACCGCCGCAATCTGCTCGGCTATCTCCAGAAGGTCGACATCGAGCGTTACCGTGCGATCGTTGACAAGCTCGGCATCAGAAAGTAATCCGGCAGCCGAAGAAAGACAAAAACGGTATGCCGCGCCAAGCGGCGCGGCATACCGACCCGGACGGGCGCTTTTCGGAATAGCATTTACAAATGTGCGCACGGCACACATGCGCAAAGAGTGCGCGCGTTTGTAAGTGTTAGTCCGCAAAGACGCCCCCGAAAAACAAATAGGGAGGATTCAAGCACAGATGTTTGAAAATTACAGAGTTTTTGAGACAGAATACGCAGGCAGACCGCTAAAGGTAGAGGTCGGCAAGGTGGCGGGGCTCGCCAACGGCTCGTGCCTCATATCCTACGGCGAAACGACGGTCCTCGCATGCGCGACAGCGTCCGAGAAGCCGCGCGACGGCATAGATTTTTTGCCGCTGTCCGTCGACTTTGAGGAACGCCTCTACGCGGCGGGCAAGATACCGGGCGCATTTCTGCGCCGCGAGGGAAGACCGTCCGAGAAGGCGATACTGACTGCGCGCGTCATCGACCGCCCGATCCGTCCGCTTTTCCCGAAGGATCTTCGCAACGACGTCGTTCTTTCGATGACGGTCATGTCAGTCGACCCCGACTGCTCGCCCGAGATAACGGCGATGATAGGCGCGTCGATAGCGCTCTCCATATCCGACATACCGTGGAACGGACCGATATCGGGCGCGTTCATCGGCATGGTGGACGGCGTGCCGGTCGTCAACCCGACGGCGGCGCAGCGCGCGGTCAGCACGCTTGAGCTGACGGTCGCGTCGAGCGCGAAGAAGGTCGTAATGATCGAGGCGGGCGCGAAGGAAGTGTCCGACGCGAATATGTTCACCGCGATTATGCTCGGACACGAGGAAAACTGCAAGCTGCTCGAGTTCATAGACAAGATAATCGCCGAGGTCGGCAAGCCGAAGTTCGAGTATCCGTCGTGCGAGCTCGATCACGACATGTTTGACAAGGTGTTCGACTTCTGCGAAAAGGACGTCATGTTCGCGCTCGATACGAACGACAAGAACGTCCGCGACGAGCGCATGGTCCCGATAAAGGACGCGATCGTTGAAAAGTTCTCCGAGGAGTATCCGACGATAGCGGATCAGATGGAGGAACTCGTTTATAAGATACAAAAGAAGATAGTGCGCCGCTGGCTGCTTGAGGACGGCAAGCGCGTAGACGGCAGACGTCTCGACGAGATAAGACCTCTTGCCGCCGAGGCGGGCGTACTTCCGAGAGTACACGGCAGCGGACTGTTCACGCGCGGTCAGACGCAGGTCATGTCCATATGCACGCTCGGCTCCATCGACGAGGCGCAGGAGCTCGACGGCATCGACGAGCAGACGACGAAGCGCTATATGCATCACTACAATATGCCCGGCTATTCCACGGGCGAGGCAAAGGCATCGCGCAGCCCGGGACGCCGTGAGATCGGTCACGGCGCGCTCGCAGAGCGTTCGCTCGTGCCGGTACTTCCGTCGATAGAAGAATTCCCGTACGCTATACGCGTCGTCTCCGAGGTCGTGTCGTCGAACGGCTCGACGTCGCAGGGCTCCGTATGCGGCTCTACGCTTGCGCTCATGGACGCGGGCGTGCCGATAAAGGCTCCCGTCGCGGGCATTTCGTGCGGACTTATCACCGAGGGCGAGCGCTGGATGACGATGATAGACATTCAGGGACTCGAGGACTTCTACGGCGACATGGATTTCAAGGTCGCGGGCACACACAAGGGCATCACGTCCATTCAGATGGACCTCAAGATAGACGGTCTTACGCCCGAGATAATCAAGGAAGCTCTCGCCGTCACGCACAAGGGACGCGACTATATAATCGACGAGATACTTCTTAAGGCGATACCCGAGCCTCGCGCGGACGTTTCTCCGTACGCGCCGAAGATGCTCACGATGCACATCAACGTCGACAAGATCAGAGAAGTCATCGGCACGGGCGGCAAGGTCGTTCAGAAGATAGTGGCTGACACAGGCGCGAAGATAGACATCGAGGAGGACGGCACGATATACATCTCCGCTGTCAACCGCGACGCGGCTTACGAGGCGCAGAAGATAATCGAGGGCATCGTGTTCGAGCCCGAGGTCGGCGCGATATACACGGGTCGCGTGACGCGCATAATCCCTATAGGCGCGTTCGTCGAGTTCGCTCCCGGCAAGGAGGGCATGGTACACATCAAGGACCTCGAAAATAAACGCACCGAAAAGGTCGAGGACGTTTGCCAGGTCGGCGATATAATGACGGTCAAATTCCTCGGCACCGACGACCGCGGCAGACTCAACCTCTCCCGCAAGGCGTGCCTTGAAGAGTAAATTAAAAGTTTATGCAGGGGGGAGAGAAACTTTTTGAAAAAAGTTTCTCTCCCCCCTGCACCCCCTTTGTTTCAAAAACTTTTAAGTAAAAGTAATTGAAAAAATTTGTCAGTAAAAATTCTTGAAAAGGGGTGCGGGGAAAAACTTCTTATAAGAAGTTTTTCCCCGCCAAAAGATATAAAATGGCAAGAAGACGCAGGATAACGAGATATAATGAGCGGATCGGACCCGACCTGACGCCGGGCATGATGACGCTCACCGTTTTCCTTGCGGTCGCGGTGATACTGTCCGTATATTTCGCGTTCAACGCGGAACCGCAAAAGCCTGCGGACGACACGTACGTCAACACATGGAGCGCGAGCGATACGAATTCGCCGGAGACGTCGAAGCCGAAGTATGAAACGACGACTGTCAGCGTGGATAACGACGAAGTCGACACGGGATATCTCGTGCTCGTCAACGGAGAGCATGAATGTACGTTCGCGGAGGACGGCAAGATAGTCCTGCTCTACGGCAACGAGGACAAGGGCGAAAGCTACGGACTCGCGACAGCGTCGATAGCGTGCCGCTCGGACGTTCTCGACGACCTCAACAGGATGCTCGACGCGTATATGGCGGCGACGGAGGACGGCGGCTCCATCATAAACAGCGGCTACCGCACGCTCGAGGATCAGACGCAGATACTGAACGACAGGATCGAGTCCGACGGCGAGGAGGAGGCGTACAAATACGTCGCGCTGCCGGGCCGCAGCGAGCATCATACGGGACTCGCGTTCGATATAGCGGCTCAGCAGGACAGAACGTGGCTGCCGCAGTACTGCCGCGAGTACGGATTCATTCAGCGCTACCGCGCCGACAAGGAGGAACTGACCGGCATCGCGTACGAGTATTGGCACTACCGCTATGTGGGCGACCCGCACGCGGAAATAATGATGACGAAAAATCTGTGCCTCGAAGAATACATTTCGCTCATATGGGATCACCCTTTCTCCGACCCGTACGAGTTCGACACCGAGGGCGGCGAACGGTACATCATATACTACGTTCCGTGCGGCGATGGCGAAAAAACCGAGATACAGGTGCCTGCCGGCATGGAATATGACATATCGGGCGACAACGTCGGCGGCTTCATCGTTACGGTCGACATGGGAAAGACGCCCGAGACAGGCGACGTGACATCGGAGGCGGACTGATGAAACGCAGCTTTATTCGCATATGCGCGCTTGCGGCTGCCGCCGTCATGTGCGCATCGTCGCTTTCGTCGTGCGGCTTTGTAACTATAAATAAAGGACCGTTCGCGCATACCGCAGTCGACTCGTCGACCGCCGCCGAATCGGCAGAAACGACAGCGCCGACGGAGACGCATGCGACGCGCGACCCGTACGTGCCGCCCGATAAGTACGAGTACACGGGACGCGAGAGAGCGAAGGCGGCGCTTGACGCTATCGACTGCAAAATGGACGGCGCGAGCGTGTTCATTTATACGTCGGATGACAGAATCGCATCGAGCCTTGACCCGGAGGACGAGAGCGACGTTATGTCGAGGGCGGAGGCGGAGCGTAAGTCGATGGTCGAGGACACGCTCGACTGCACGCTGTTTTTTACGTTCGAACGCCCGGAAATAATAGCGTCGAAGCTCGACACGGCCGTTCTGATGGACGAATACTACGCCGACCTGCTCATAGTGCCGCCGCGCCTCATGTCGTTCATGGCGGCGAGGGGGACGCTTTATAACCTCGAATCCCTGCCCTTCTTCTCGCAGGACGTGGCGTGGTACATGGACGGCACGTCCGAGCTCGGCGCGGGATACGCGCTCTACGGCGTATACAGCATAGCGACGCGTATACTCGACGATATCGAATGCGTTATCGCGTCCGGCGACGCGGAAAAAATAGAGGCGCTTGAAAAAGACGCTCTTTACGGCACGTGGACGTGGGACCAGATGCTCTCATCGTCCGCCGCCGTTGACGCGGACGCGTCGTACAGGTACGGAGACGTCGGCTTCGTCGACTATACGCTCGTAACCGAAGAAGAAACGGAACCGGCGGAACCCGCCGCGGATATAGATATTGACACAGAGACGTCGGAGACAGAAACCGAAACGTCGGTCGAGACCGAACCCGAAACGGCAGCGCCGGAGGATATACCGCTCGACGACACGGAACGCGCGGACGCGCTGACCTCGCTCGTCGCCGCGTCGTCGGAACTTCATTTTGTAGAACATAAACGCGGCGATGTGCCGACCGTATATCTGCCCGAGAGCATATACGGCGTCGCCGATATCGCAAATCGTCTTGCGGATGCCGTAAACGGAACACCGTCAACGTCTGCGCTCAAATTCCACATAGGCACGCTCGGCGAGATATCGTCCTACGCCGCGTCCGGCGAAGAATGGACGGTGCTGCCGCTGCCGAAGCTGTCGCCGGAGCGGAAAAGCTATTCGTCGCGGACGCGCAGCGAGTGCGTCATGTGCGTACCGGCAAACACCACCGACCCAGACGGTGCGTCGGCGCTGCTCGACGCTCTCGGCGCGTCGTCGCTGTTCTTCGAGGACGAATACATCGACTATCATATGCACAACACGGTCAAGCGCGAGTCGACGCTGCCGCTCATCTCGCTCATATGCGAGTCGCCGAGCCTTGATTTTGCGCGCGTATTCGTCGACGAGGATTTGACGGCGGCGACATACGGGATCCTATTTGAGCTCGTATCTGACGATGAATTTGACGCGGAGGAGGCGTTTTCAAAGCGCGAGGACGCGGCGGACAAATATCTTTCAAAGAGATTCGGGACCGAATAAAAAACAGGCATGACGCTTTACTGCGTCATGCCTGCGCTTTATTTGTCCTTATGAAGAAAGCAGTCACGATCGTGTGAATTAACTATGCCGACCGCCTGAAGGAAAGCGTATATTATCGTCGTACCGACGAATTTCATACCTCGCCGCAATAGATCCGCCGATATCGCGTCCGACAGCGGGGAAGATGTAAGTCCCGTTTCAAACGTGACCTTGCCGCATGTGAACGAACGCAGATACGCGTCGAAGCTGCCGAACTCGCGCGCGATATCGAGATATACACGTGCGTTTTTTATCGCCGCCTCTATCTTGCGCCTGTTTCGAACGATAGACGCATCCGACATGAGCGCGGATATTTTATCTTCGCCGTAGCCGGCTACCGTAACGGCGTCAAAACCGTCGAATGCGCGGCGGAATGCGTCGCGCTTGCCGAGTATCGTCCGCCACGAAAGACCCGCTTGAAACGATTCGAGCACGAGCATTTCAAACAGCTTTTCGTCGTCGTGTACAGGCACGCCCCACTCCTCGTCGTGGTACTTCACGTAAAGAGTATCGTCGGACGGGCACCACGAACAGCGGCGCTTATCATCGTTCATATGTCACGCCTCCGTTTCGGTCGGTGAGGTGAGCAAAGCGTTATATTCCTTTATCATCGCGTCGGCGGCGCGGACGATGTCGGCGAACTCGTCCTTGTCGGCGGTGTAGTAACTGCCTTTCGTGAGGACGACGAGCACGTATATGCGGTCGCCGTAGACTATGCCGCCCTCGTTGTACGATTCCTCGTTCCATCCGGACTTGTTGGCGACTGTCACGCCGAGCGCGTCGCGGAAGAAGTGCATGTAGTCGACGCTGATCAGAAGCTCGTAGAGCATCATGCCCGTATCGCTCTCGTCCTTGTAGCGGAATATCTCCTGCCACACGATGCCGTAGTCGCGCGGCGTTATATCGGGCCAGCGCGACGACGTTACCCTGCACGACGTGACGCCGAGCGAGGCGAGCATCTCGTCGCACCCTCTGCGCCCGAACCGGCGCAGCAGCATATAATAGCCCTCGTTGTCGCTCGTACGGATAACGTAGCGCAGAACGTCGCGTATCGAAACTTTTGCGCCGACGCCCATCTTGGCGATACTGCCGTTGCCGTGTATATAGTCCTCGGCTTTGAACGTGAGCATCTCGTCGAGAGACGCTTCGCCCGCGTCGATCTGACGGCAGCAGTAAAGGGCATACACGACCTTGACGATGCTCGCAGGCGCGAATTTTGTGTCGGCGTTGTACGTTATCGTCATGCCGGTCGTAAGATCGTACGCATATATTCCCGTCGGACGGTCGAACTTAGCTATTGCGTCGTTCAGCGCGTTTATGGCGTCGTCGGACGGCGTGTAGTCGCCGGAAACATGAAGCTGTCCCGATGTGAATTCCTGTATAGGCGGCTCTGTCTCGGGCGGGACAGTCTCGGTGACGGTCTCCGACTCGGCCGCGGGAGGCTCCGTTTCGGGCGGTTCAGTGACAGGCTGCGTCGATTCAGTGTGCGGCTCTGTCGACACGCTGTCAGTCGCGGCGTCCGCGCCGACGGATGCGCGCAGAACGGACAGTCCGATCACAGATACAGCCACCGCGAACGCGGCGAACAAAACGATGAGGAAAGCGTGTTCCTTCTTCATGCGCCGTTATCCCTTATCCTTGTCTTTGAGTTTGCGTATCTCCTCGACGAACGTGTCGATATCCTTGAATTCGCGGTGTACGGATGCGAACCGCACATATGCGACGGCGTCGAGCTCTTTGAGCCGCTCCATGACCATTTCGCCTATCTCGGAGGACGGTATCTCGCGGTTCATCGAGGAATATAGCGCCGATTCAATGTCGCTCGTCAGCGCCTCGGCGTCGACGGGACGTTTTTCGCATGCCTTGATTATACCGACGAGCAGCTTGTTGCGGTCGAACATCTGCTTTGAACCGTCGCGCTTGATAACGACGGGGTGAACTGTGTCGATGACTTCATATGTCGTGAATCTGTGCTTGCACGACTCGCATTCTCTGCGGCGGCGTATGCTCGAGCCGTCGCCGGACGGACGTGAGTCTATGACGTTGCTTTTGGGGTGCCCGCATACGGGACATTTCATAGTCGGTGTGTTCCTTTCGCATAAAGCCGTGACGGCACGGCATACACATTATTTTACCACAATTTTTCAAAAGTTCAACCGTTAAACGCAATGATGACGGAAAATAGTGCCGATATTTGACCGATAAAGACAAAAATCGCGTCATCACTCTTGACCGATGTGAAATAATAATGTATAATGCTATTTGTATAAGCGTCTTTACGGACGTGTGAATACGTTTTTTATGTGAGGTGACAACGATAAATGGATAAAAAGCTGCAGCTTATCATTCTTGTGATAGTCATACTTATCCCTTCGTTCGTCGCGATGGGATATTATTCCGCGACGAAGCGCGAGCCCGTCGACTCGACTTCGGTCACGAGCCTGCGGCTCGAGGACCCGAACGGCAAGTCGTGGTCGTTCTCGTCCGACGACGAAAACGCGGACGCCGCCGCGATGGTGCAGATGTTCATCGACATGCGCAAGAACGCGTCGCCCGTTGAGGCTCTGCCCGCAGCCGTTGAATCAGACGGCTTTTTCAAGGTCACGCTGACGAGCTTCGATATCGACACCGTCTACGAGTATTACTTTACGCAGGATCCCGAGGCAGCGTACCTGAAGGACACGGCGGGAATGGCGTATAAGGTCGCATCTGCCGACGCGACTAAGTTTCTGACGCTCGAATACTCGGCGTGCCTCTACGACAGCGAGCTTCCGATGCTTAAAGTCGGAGAGGGTACGGAGATATCCCCCGCGGCGGCTATATGGAATTACAAGTCCTACAACGCCGAATATGTACCGCTCGACACTGCGCCGTATATAACGAATAAGACGGCGACATGCACCGTCGACGGCGGTTTCTCGTTCTCGTTCTCTGTCGCGCCCGACAGGGTAACGGTCGTAATCGACGACGGCACGAACGAGATATACAACGGTCTAGCCGAGGATATGAGCGCAAATCTCGACCTCGGGGGCGCGACGGAGTTCAACGTGTCAATGTCGGCGGAATGGTACGAGAGCGCGGATAAGACGTATTACGGCTCCGCGACGTATAAGTTCCGCGGCGAGGTCGCGGCGCAGCCCGTGTTCTATCTCGGTCAGACGACGGTCGAAAACGGCAAGTTCGTATGCGTCGCGGGCAAAAACGTCGCCGACCCGTCGCAGATAAGATTCTCGTCCGATCCGTCCATCGACTACGAGCCGACGTTCTTCAAGGAAGGCGGCTACGTTTACACGCTTATCCCGATAAGATACGAGCTCGAGAACGGAAAAGACCAGAACTACACGTTCACGCTGACGTACGGCGGATATTCGCAACAGATGAACCTCACCGTCGAATCGTATAAGTACGGCAACAGCTCGAGCGGCATCACGAAGTCTGTGGAGAACGCAACGTATACCGAAGAGTACAGAAACGAGGCGGAGACGGTGCTCCGCGAGCTCGCGAAGAAAGAAGAGCTCGACGTACACGCGTTCACGGGTACGTTCCTCGAGGACGTCGTCGGCGCAGGCTCGACGGATAAGATATCTCCCGGCTTCGGACGCAACATCACGGTGACGGCGACGGGAACGACGTTCCGCCATACGGGCGTCGACTACAACGTGAAGCAGGGCACGGACGTGCTCGCGGTCAATAACGGCAGAGTCGTCTACTCCGGATACCTCGCGACGACGGGATATATCGTCGTCGTCGACCACGGCTGGGGACTCAAGAGCTGGTACTGCCATCTGTCCGAGTGCAGCGTCAACGTCGGCGACGATGTCGAGAAGGGGCAGACGGTCGGCAAGTCGGGCGACACGGGATTCGCGGCGAAGAACCGCACTCATGTCGGTCTGACAGTGTACGACGTTCCGGTCTGCATCTACGGCTACTGGAATAACCCGGTACAGATACCGAGTATGGACTAAACATCGCATAACACGGGGAGGGGAGACTTTTATAAAAAGCCTGTCCTCCCCGTAATGTTTATATCGAAAAATCTCATTTACATACAGATTGAAAGGCGGAACACTATGAAAATCGTAAATCCGATACTGCGCGGCGAATTCGCCGACCCCGATCTGCACCGCTTCGGTGGCAGGTACTACATCTACCCGACGACGGACGGTATTGACGGCTGGGGCGGCTGGCATTTCCACTGCTTCTCGTCCGACGACCTCTCCGGGTGGCGCGACGATGGCATAATACTCGACGTCAAAAACGACTCCGTTATCGGCGCGGAAAACGAAAACGGCGCGCCCGGAGTGCCGTGGGCGGTCGGCAACGCGTGGGCGCCGACGATAGGCGAACACGGCGGCAGGTACTACTACTATTTCTGCGCGAAGCGTCCGGACGGCGTGTCGTGCATAGGCGCCGCCGTCTCGGATTCGCCGACGGGACCGTTCAAAGCCGAAAGCGAGCCGCTTCTCTCGCCCGAGATATGCCGCCGCGAGGCGGGGATAGAGCACGGACAGACGATAGACCCGTGGTTTTATGAGGAGGACGGCAAGGCGTACCTGCTGTTCGGCAACGGATACGGCGCCGTCGTCGAACTCGACGAAACGCTGACGCATATCGTGCCGGGCACGATGCACCGCTATCGCGGCACATACGACCTGCGCGAGTCGCTTATCGTCGTCAAGCGCGGCGATATATACCACTTCACATGGTCCTGCGACGACACGGGCAGCGAGAACTATCACGTCAACTACGGCACGTCAAGCTCGCTTTACGGCGACATCGAGTACCGCGGCACAATACTCGAAAAGCGTCCCGAAGAAGGCATACTCGGCACGGGTCATCACTCGATACTGCATTTGCCAGAGACGGACGAATACTTCATATGCTATCACAGGTTCGCAACGCCGATAGGGAAGTATAAGAGCGGCTTCGGCTTCCACCGTGTGACGTGCGTTGACAGACTTTATTTTGACGGCAAGACAGGGCTTATACTGCCTGTCACGCCTACGAACGGATTCGAACTTTAAGTTGACAGTGCCGTCGGGGAATGGTAAAATGAACGCGGCGGCAAAGACACCTGTGCGCGGAGCGCGGACTGCGGTCCGCGCTTCGCGCTTTACGCTTTACGGAGGCAGTATGTACCGAATATTCATAGTCGAGGACGACAGAGGCATCGCGGAGGCGATAGACGAGCTGTGCCGTTCGTGGGGACTCGAAACGCGCGTCGCGGCCGATCTGCGCGCCGTGATGGAGGATTTCACAGACTTCGACCCGCAGCTCGTGATGCTCGATATCGCGCTGCCGTTTTACAACGGCTACTACTGGTGCGAACGCATACGACGCGTCTCGCGCGTCCCGATTATATTCATATCGTCGTCGTCGGACAACATGAACATCGTCATGGCGATGAACATGGGCGGCGACGACTTCATATCAAAGCCGTTCGACGGCGGCGTGCTGATGGCGAAGGTGCAGGCGATACTGCGCCGCACTTATGATTTTGCACTGACGGCGCCGCCTTTGACGCACAGAGGCGCGACGCTGTCGCCGGGCGACGGCACGCTCACATACGGCGACGTGAGAGTCGAGCTGACGAAAAACGAGATGCGCATACTGTCGGCGCTGTTCGAGGCGAAGGGGCGCGTCGTGTCGCGCGAGCGGCTGATGGAGCTATTGTGGAAAACGGACTCGTTCGTCGACGACAATACGCTCACGGTCAACGTGAACAGACTGCGGCGCAAGCTCGAATGTGCGGGACTCGGCGATTTCATCGTGACTAAGGTCGGCGTCGGCTACATGCTGGGGTGAAAAATGGAAAAACACGGATTTTTCATATATTACATCAGGAGCCGCGCGCTCGTCATAATATTCGCGCTCCTTTCGGCGCTCGTGTTCGCCGTCATGTTCCACGCGTACGGCCTGCCGCCGCAGGCGTCGGCATATCCGATACTCGTATGCGGCGCGATAGGCACTGTCCTCGCCGCCGTCGACATTACGCGGGCAATTATCCGTCACCGCAAGATGGTGTCGTGTATGCAGGCGATAGAAAATGCCAAAATGTCAGAAACGGAGTCGCTCTTAGCACTGTTGCCGCAGCCGTGGAGTGCGGAGGAGGCGGACTGGCGCGCCATATCGGAAATTCTGTCGGAGCTGATGCGCAAGGCGGACGAAACCGCAGGCATGAGATACGACGAAATGGTCGATTACTACACCGTATGGGCGCATCAGATAAAAACGCCGATATCGTCGGTAACGCTGGCGCTGCGCGACGAGGACAGCGACCTGTCGCGGCGTATTTCCGAGGAAATGGTGAAGATCGAACAGTACGTGGACATGGTCATGGCGTATCTGCGACTCGACTCGGAGTCGACGGACTATGTGTTCCGCAGCTGCCGCCTCGACGATGTGATCCGCTCGTCGCTGCGCCGATTCTCGACGCAGTTCATACGGCGCAGGATAGGACTTGTCTACGAACAAACGGACGCTGTCGTTGTGACCGATGAGAAATGGCTCGCGTTCGTGATCGAGCAGATACTGTCAAACGCGCTCAAGTACACGGAGCGCGGACAGATCGCGGTCACGGTAACGGAGACGGAAGGTACAACGTCGCTGTCGGTATCCGATACGGGCGTCGGCATCGGTAAAGACGACCTTCCGCGCATATTCGAAAAGGGCTACACGGGCAAAAACGGACGCGAGGACAAACGGGCGAGCGGCATCGGACTGTGGCTGTGCGCGCGCATATGCCGCGCGATGTCGTGCAAAATAAGCGCGGAGTCTACCCCCGCCGCCGGCACGACTATAACTATCGAATTCCCCGAAAATAAAAACTGACGAAAGCTTTACGGGAAAGTTTTCACACAGCCGAGTCTTACAAAAATGTAAGATAACTGTAAGACGATTCGATGGCGGCGAGGACGCTTTTTGTGGTAGAACCGTGATGCGGACCGAAAGGGGGAATTAACTATGAGTATGCTTGAGGTCAGGCATTTACAGAAAACTTATACGACGCGCTTCGGCGGCAGCAAGGTGGAGGCGCTCCGCGACGTCAATTTCTCGGTCGAGAGGGGCGAATACGTCGCAATAATGGGCGAGTCGGGTTCGGGCAAAACGACGCTTCTCAACATTCTTGCCGCGCTCGACAAGCCGACGGGCGGCACCGTCACGCTCAACGGACGCGTGCTTTCAACGCTTCGCGAGTCGGAGCTCGCCGCATTCAGACGCGACAATCTCGGCTTTGTGTTTCAGGAGTTCAACCTGCTCGACACTTTCTCGATCGAGGACAACATTTACCTGCCGCTCGTGTTGTCGGGCAAGCGGTACGGCGAGATGCACGAGCGGCTTTTGCCGATAGCGAAGCGGCTGCGCATAGACGACATCTTAAAAAAGTACCCGTACGAGATATCGGGCGGTCAGAAGCAGCGCGCGGCGACGGCGCGCGCGCTCATCACGGAGCCGCAGATACTTCTCGCGGACGAGCCGACCGGCGCGCTCGATTCACATTCGACAGACGAGCTGTTGTCGATGTTCGCCGACGTAAACGAAACGGGGCAGACGATACTGATGGTGACGCACTCGGTAAAGGCGGCGAGCCGCGCGGGACGCGTGCTTTTCATACGCGACGGGGAGGTGTTCCATCAGATATACCGCGGCGACAGCACGAGCGAGGAGCTTTACGCCAAAATCTCAGATACGCTGACGATACTTGCGGGCGGCGGGGAGGTCGCGGAATGAAGCTCTACGCAAGGCTCGCCTTCGTCGGAATCAGGAACAACAAGCAGTTCTACGTGCCGTTTTTCTTCACCTCCGTCGGCATGACGGCGGTGTTCTACATCATGTCCGCGCTCGCGGACAGTCTGCTTCTCAAAAACATGTACGGCGGACGCACAGCGCTGTCGCTTTTGCAGTTCGGCACGGGTGTAATGGCTGTATTTTCGCTTATATTTCTTTACTACACACATTCGTTTCTGACGCGCCGCCGTCAGCGCGAGTTCGGACTTTACAATATCCTCGGCATGGAAAAGCGCCACATCGCTGTCATAATGGCGATCGAGACGTTTATAACGTACGCGGTGTCGCTCGTTTTGGGCGTCGGCGCGGGAATGATCTTCGCGAAGCTCGCCGAAACGCTGATGCTCGGTATAATGAACCTCAGCGTCGGATACGAGATAATAGTCTCGTGGCGATCTGTCGCTTTGGCATCTCTCGTTTTCGGCGTCATATTCGCGCTGATACTTGCCGCGACGCTCGTGCGTGTCAGCAGGTCGGACCCGCTGACGCTGTTCCGCAGCGAAAGCAAGGGCGAAAAGCCGCCGCGCGCAAATCCCGTGCTCGGAATTGCGGGACTGCTTTTGCTCGCGGGCGCATATTATATCGCCGTGACCGTCGAGAACCCGATAAAGGCGATGTTTTTCTTCTTTATCGCCGTTTTGATGGTCATATTTGCGACATACTTTCTGTTCATTTTCGGCTCGGTGCTCCTTTGCCGCATACTCAAACGGCGCAAGAACTACTACTACAAAGAAAATCACTTTATCTCCGTGTCGTCGATGACGTTCCGCATGAAGCGCAACGGCGCGGGACTCGCCTCGATATGCATACTTCTGACGATGGTGCTCGTCACGATAACGTCGACGCTGAGCCTATACAGCAACGTCGAGGACATGGTCGAGCGCGAGCACCCGCGCGAGGTAAACGTGTCGTTTTATCTGAATCTCGAGATGATGAGGGACGACATGTTCGCGTCAAATCTCAAAAACGGAGTTATCAAGGCGGCAAACAAAATCGGGTGTGGACCGCGAAACATTATCGGGCTTCGGTACCTGTGGATCAATACGGAGAAGACGGAGAGGGGATTTTGCCATACTAATTTTTACTTCGAGATGAGGGACACATACGAGTTCATTTTTACGTCTGTGTCCGACTACAACGAATCGTACGGCACCGACTATGAGCTCGCGCCGGGCGAGGCGCTCGCATTCCGCATCAACGACGGCAAAAAGACGTACGGCGGCGTCGGCGATACAGTTTATATCGACCCGCTCGGAACTTATAAAATAGTCGGCGAGGTCGAAGAGTTTGCCGCATACGGATACGACAGCACCAATTCGGTGACCGGACTTGTCGTAGACGACATAGGACCGCTTTTCGGCAAAGTATACGGACACGAGCCGACGCTTTATATAGGATTCGACGTCGCGCCCGGCATGGAAAAGTCGTTCGACCTTTCATGGTTCAGCTTTGACGAATACATCGACTGGACCGCCGAGGACGAAGATGGCAGTCTTTTGATACGCGGGCTCAACTGGTCGTCGAAAACAGCTGACAGGGAAGACTATATGTCGATGTACGGCGGACTTTATTTCATCGGCATAATGCTGTCCGGCGTGTTCACGCTCGCCGCCGTGCTCATCATCTACTATAAGCAGATAACGGAGGGCTACGAGGACAACGCGCGCTTCGACATAATGCGAAAGGTGGGACTGACGAAAAAGCAGATAAAGAAAAGCGTCAGCTCGCAGATGCGTACAGTGTTCATAATGCCGATAGCGATGGCGGCGCTGCACCTCGCGTTCGCGATGCCGATACTGCGCCGCATGCTTATGGCTATATATTTCCGCAACGACGCGCTGCTTTACACGGTAGCAGCGTTCAGCGTCGCCGTCTGCGCGGCGGTATACCTGATAGTATATAAGCTGACGGCGTCGTCGTATTACAGAATAGTCCGCGAATGAACGCGAAGCAGCATAGAAAAAGGACGGCGTGCCGTCCTTTTTCCGTTTGCGATATTTGATTTGTATCCGCGCATGTGCGCTCCCGCACTTTACGTTTTTTTGTATACGACCTTGCCGTCCTCGACGGACGCGGTAACTGTGTCGCCCTCGTGTACCGTGCCGGCGAGCATCGCCTCGGAGAAAGTGTCCTCGACGAGTCTCACGACGGCGCGGCGTATCGGACGCGCGCCGTATGCGGGGTCGAAGCCCTCGCGTGCGACGAGCGCTGTCACATCGTCGCCGAACGTGACAGTGATGCCGCGCTCCGCGATGCGGCGGCGCACACGCTCGAGCATAAGCGCCGCGATCTTCTTCACGCAGTCGTCGTTGAGCTTGTTGAACACGATTATCTCGTCGATGCGGTTGAGGAATTCGGGCTTGAACGTCCGCTTGAGCGATTCCGTCACAGCCTGCGCGATGCGGTCGTGCTCGTCCGACGTCGTCGGCTCGCTCGAGAATCCGAGCGGGCGATGATCTGTTATATCGGACGCGCCGACGTTGGACGTCATGATGATGACGGTGTTTTTGAAGTCTACGCGGCGTCCCTGAGCGTCGGTGAGGATACCGTCGTCGAGTATCTGGAGTAGAATGTTGAACACGTCGGGGTGCGCCTTTTCGATCTCGTCGAACAGCACGACCGAGTATGGGTGACGGCGTATCTTTTCGGTGAGCTGACCGCCCTCGTCATAGCCGACATAGCCCGGAGGCGACCCGATCAGCTTCGACGTCGAGTAGCTCTCCATGTACTCGGACATGTCGACGCGTATCATTGCCGATTCGTCGCCGAACATGACCTCGGCGAGCGCCTTTGACAGCTCCGTCTTGCCGACGCCTGTCGGGCCGAGGAAAATGAACGAACCGACGGGGCGGTTCGGGTCCTTGAGTCCCGTGCGTCCGCGTCGTATCGCGCGCGCGACGGACGCGACGGCGTCGTCCTGACCGATGACGCGTTCCTTCAGTATATCTTCGAGGTGCAAAAGCCGCTCGCCCTCTGTCTCTGCGAGCTTCGCCACGGGTATACCCGTCCATGCTGTGACTATCTCGGCGATCTCGTTTGCGCCGACCGTCAGCGTCGTGCCGTCCGACTCGGACTTCCACGCCGATTGCTTCTCCGACAGCTCGGATTTGATCTCGCGCTCGCGGTCGCGCAGCTTGCCTGCGCGCTCGAAGTCCTGCGTGCGGACAGCCTCCTCCTTTTCCTTGCCGACGCTTTTCAGCTCATCCTCGAGCTTGCGCACGTCGTCGGGCGGCGTCACATGCGATATGCGCATGCGCGACGCTGCCTCGTCGATGAGGTCGATTGCCTTGTCGGGCAGGAATCTGTCGCTGATGTAGCGCACCGACAGCTTGACGGCGGCGTCGATCGCCTCGTCCGATATTTTGAGCTTGTGATGCGCCTCGTACTTGTCGCGGAGCCCGTGAAGTATCGCGACTGCCTCCCCCGGAGTCGGCTCGCCGACCATTACGGACTGGAAGCGGCGTTCGAGCGCCGCGTCGTGCTCGATGTGGCGGCGGTATTCGTCTATCGTCGTCGCGCCGATTATCTGTATTTCGCCTCTTGCGAGCGCGGGCTTCAGAATATTGGCGGCGTCGACGGCGCCCTCTGCTGCGCCCGCGCCGATTATGGTGTGGATCTCGTCGATAAAGAGTATGATGTTAGGATTTTTGACGACCTCGGACATCACGTTTTTGAGACGCTCCTCAAATTCTCCGCGGTACTTGGCGCCCGCGACCATCGACGAAATGTCGAGCGTCACGATAATTTTATCGCGCAGCGTGTCCGGCACGCTGCCGTCGACTATCATCTGCGCGAGTCCCTCGACGACGGCGGTCTTGCCGACGCCGGGCTCGCCGATGAGGCACGGATTGTTCTTCGTGCGGCGCGACAGTATCTGTATCACGCGCTCCATCTCGTCCTTGCGCCCGATGATGGGGTCGAGCTTGCCGTCGCGTGCGAGCGCGCACAGGTCGCGTCCGTGCTGCGAAAGCGTCGGCGCGTTCTTTATGGATGCGCCGCGTGACGATGACGCGCGCGAGCCCGACGGCGCGCCGTCAGACTGTGCGCCGTCGCCGGAGC
Organism: uncultured Clostridia bacterium; assembly: GCA_947624945.1. Classification (GTDB taxonomy): domain Bacteria; phylum Bacillota; class Clostridia; order Oscillospirales; family CAG-272; genus DTU064. The sequence goes on from CANQMJ010000019.1 coordinate 18,074, forward strand.
CGCCGATGCCGCCCGTGAGAAAGCTCTCGACGGCGCCTTGCAGCTCGTCGACGGAAACTCCCATCGAGGACAGCACCTTGACTGCGACGCAGCCGCGCTCCGATAGGAGCGCGTAGAGCAGATGCTCGGTACCGATGTAGCCGTGACCGACGCGCGCGGAGACGTATGCGGACGTCTCGATGATCTTCTTAGTGCGCGGCGTCATGTCGGCGGGCGAGACGTTCGTCTTGTCGCCGGTGCCGGATATCGAGCGCACGATGGGCTCCGCCTCGTCGACGGTGGCGCCGTGCTCATTCAAAAGCTTCGCGCCGACGCTGTCGGCGGTGTCGAGCAGTCCGAGCAGGATATGCTCGGAGCCGACGTATGTGTGACCGAAATCTGATGCGAACTCGACGGCTCTGTTGAGCGCCGACTCGGCCTTTTCGGTGAATTTGCTTGCCATAATATTACTTCCTTTCCATCAAAATTTCAAGAATTCAAGAATGTCAAAACTATCATTTACCGCTTCTCGGACAGGCGCTCGCGCAAAATCGCTGCGCGCCGTATGTCTCGCTCACGCGGCGACATCTCGCCGCCGCCCGATAGAAGCGTGAGTACCGACGGCTGCGATTCGATGAGGGCGGTGTCGAGCAGCGACAGCGTAACGTTATCGGGTATACCCGTGTCGAGGCTGTCCCTCATCGCTACGCCGAGGCGCACGTCGACCCACAGATCCATGAACTCGCGGCAGCTCATGAGCCGCGCGTGCGTCAGCGTGCCGTATGCGCGTGCGCATGCGTCCGCAGTCTCATACTGCGCGCGCGACGCGAGCTCGCCGCGCAGCTTCTGCTCCTGCGCGATTATGAAGTCGACGATCTCGCACAGCTTCGATATAGTCTCGTCCTCGCTTATGCCGAGCGTTATCTGATTCGAGATCTGATAAAGACACCCAGTCGCCTCCGAGCCCTCTCCGTACATGCCGCGCACGGTCATTCCGAGCTTTGCGAGCTGACGCGAGAGCTGCGGCATACCGCCGCGTCTCGTCATCGCCGGCAGAAACATCATCACGGACGCGCGCATCGCGGTGCCGAGGTTGGTGGGGCAGTGGGTGAGATAGCCGAGATCGGGATCGAACGCTATCGGAAATGCTTCGCCGACAGCGTTCGCGGCGCCTGCGGCGCGCTCATACGCGTCGCGGACCGAATAGCCGGGCGTGATGCTCTGTATGCGGAAGTGATCCTCCTCGCACACCATCACATATACGTCGCCGTCCTCGTTTTTATAAAGCGTGTGCGGACGCGTCGACGACGCGAACTCGGCGCTGACGAGATGCTCCTCCGCATACGACTGCGCCGTCGCGCGGTCGAGACGGTCGAAGTCTATGCGGTCGTAGCTGGTGAAAACGGCTCCCGCGCGATCGCAGATGTCGCGCGCCTGTTCGTCCGACATGCGCTCGCCCATCGGGATGCCCGATACGTTGCGCGCAAGGCGCACGCGCGATGAAAGTACGACGCTCGTGTCGCACGACTTTTCAGAATTTGCATACCATGACATTGTGTTCGCCCCCCTTACTTGTCAAGCTCTCTTATCTTGTCGCGGAGCTGCGCCGCGTGCTCGAAGTCCTCGTTTTTTATTGCCGCAGACAGCTCGTCGCGCAGCGAGTCAAGCTCGCGCGCCTTTTTCGCCGCCTCGTCGTTGACAGGTGACGCGGGCGACGTTCCCTTGAATTTCACGTCTCCGTGTATGCGCCGTATCGTCGGCAAAAGCTCGTTTCGAAACGTCGTATAACATTCGGCGCAGCCGACCTTGCCGAGCTTCTGTATCTCGTACATCGACGCGCCGCAGACGGGGCAGCGCCTTTCGGCGGCAGAGCTTCTGCGCGTCGGCGACGACAGCGCGTTTCCGAAGAAATTCGAGAGCAGGGAGCCGGTTCCGAATATGTCGCCGAACCCGTCGAACGGGTCGGCGGATATGCCCATCTCCTTCGCACAGTCGGCGCAGAGCGCCATTTCTGTTTTCTTACCGTTCACGATCTCGCTGTAATGTATCGTGGCTTCATTTTTTCCGCATTTTTCGCAAAGCATATAAAATCATCTCCTTTTTTGATATTTTACCTTATCAACGTCAGAATAATGTGGCGCAGTATGTCGGCGCGCACGCGGTTTCTTGAAAGCGGCGGCAGCGACGACAGCGCCCTGTCCGATACGGCTGTGCCTATCACGGACGCTTCACGCTCCGTTATTATTCCGGAGCCGAGCATGTTCGAGATGAAGGCGAATGCCTCGTTCTGCGCTATCGTGTCGCCGGTCGCGTGGAAGTAGTGCATTAGGCGGTCGTCGCGCGTCATCGACTTGCGCACAATCCTGATATAACCGCCGCCTCCGCGCCTGCTCTCGGTGATGTAGCCGCGCTCCGGCGTGAACCGCGACGTGATGACATAATTTATCTGGCTCGGCACGCAGCCGACTCTTGTTGCGAGGTCGGAGCGCCGCATCTCGACCTCGCCGCCGCCCTCCTCGAGCATCTGCTCGATGAGCGACGCGATGTAATCCGATATCGTCATAGCTTATCACCCTTATCCATTTTATTTCACCTCACATTGACTTTGACTTTCTTTGACTATTGACAGTATATCACTAAGGTCAAAGAATGTCAAGAACTTTTTTCAAAAAAGTCAAAAAATTTTTCAAGTACGTTTTACCGTCGTGCAAAAGGACTAATTTCGCGCGCGCGCGATTTTTCTATTGCAAAATCCGCTCGCGCGGTATAAAATATCACTCGATGCAAAATTCGGAGAATAAAGTATGAAAAATACAAAGTGCGCGAGCGGCGAGGCTTCCGTCGTGTCCGCAAGCAAAGAAAACGCCAAATATAAGCGCACGCTTTACGCGTGTTACCTCGGCTACATAACGCAGGCGGCGGGGAACAACTTTTCGCCGCTCCTCTTCGTCACGTTCCACGACACGTTCGGCATACCGCTCTCGCAGATAACGCTGCTCGTCACGCTCAATTTCACGATACAGCTCCTCGTCGACCTCATATCGGCAAAATGGGTCGACAAAATAGGGTACCGCTCCGCCATCGTCGCCGCGCACATGTTCTCGGCGGCGGGACTCGTCGGACTCGCTGTCTTTCCTTATATTATGCCGCCCATCGCGGGACTGCTTTTGTCCGTCGTCTTTTACGCCATCGGCGGCGGCATGATAGAGGTGCTCATCAGTCCCATCGTCGAGGCGACGCCGACGGAGAACAAGGCGTCGTCGATGAGCCTGCTGCACTCGTTCTACTGCTGGGGAACCGTCGCGGTCATACTCATCTCGACGGGTGTATTCGCCGTGTTCGGCACGGGCTGCTGGCGCGTGCTCTCGTGCGTGTGGGCGATACTGCCGATAGCGACGGCGGTGATGTTCACGCGCGTGCCTATACTGACGCTCGCGGAAGCGGAGGGCGAGAGCATGCCGCTTCACGAGCTTTTGTCGCGCCGCATATTCTGGATATTTGTGCTTTTGATGATCGCGGCGGGCGCGTCGGAGCAGGGAATGATACAGTGGGCGTCGACGTTCGCGGAGCGCGGACTCGGCGTCACAAAAACGGTCGGCGACATAGTCGGCCCGTGCATGTTCGCGGCGCTTCAGGGAACGGCGCGCTCGTTCTACGCCAAAATGGGGGGACGCGTCGACCTGCTTAAAAGCATAATCGGCTGCGGCTTCGTCTGCATTCTGTCGTATGCGATATCGGCGTTCTCGCCGATACCGATAATAGCGCTCGTCGGCTGCGCTTTGTGCGGACTGTCGGTCGGCATACTGTGGCCGGGCATATTCAGCATCGCCAACGTCAAATGCAAGGGCGGCGGAACGGCGATGTTCGCGCTTCTTGCTCTTGCGGGTGACGTCGGCTGCGCTGGCGGACCGACGCTCGTCGGCGCCGTGTCCGGCATGTTCGGCGACAGCTTCACATACGGACTGTCGGCGGCGATAATTTTCCCCGTCATGCTTATAGTATGCGCGCTCATATGCAAAAAAATGAAATGATCCTCTGCGGGCGAAGCTTCACGAAAGTTTCGCCCGCTTATGTCTTGACAATGACTGCGTTCGGGGATATAATGAAAAAAAGACGGCGTGCGCCATGATGTGTGGCGCCGCTGCCCGTGTTTTATTTATGGTAGAATGATAATGATGAAGCTGTTCAAACGTTCGATAGCGCTCGCGCTCGCAGTCGTGAATATAGCGGTGCTCGCCGCATGCTCAAAGCAGTCGGCAAACCTTGACGATTACGACAACCTTGAAGATTACGTCACGGTCGGCGATTACATAGGCGTCACTATCCCGCGCTCTGTCGTCACCGTCGACGACGATATGGTGCAGAACGAGGTCAATATCTGGCTCAAGCAGTTCGCCACGACGCGCGCGCTGACAGAGAACGACGAGACTGCGAACCTCGATACGGTGCGGATACAGTTCGACGGCTACATCGACGGCGAATACGACGGCTGGGAGGACGGCGAGCATTTCACGTCGACCGAGGGCAACCCGTCGAGCGTCGAGATAGGCTCGGGCGGCATGATACCCGGCTTTGAATCGAATCTCATCGGTCACAAGATAGGCGAGGAATTCGAGTTCGACATCGTGTTCCCCGACGGATACAAGAACAACCCCGCGCTTTCAAACGTCAATACGCGCTTCGTCGTGAAAATAGAATCGGGCACGCGTCCCGAGATGCCCGAGTATACGGACGCGCTCGTCGCGGAAAAGACCGAGTACTCGACTATCGCGGAATATGAGGAATCTATCCGCACGAAGCTGCGCGAGGAGGCGGACGAAAAGCAGCTTCAGGAAGAGGTCACTGCCGTGTGGACGCAGGTCATGGAAAACTCGAAGCTGATAAAATATCCCGAGGCGGTCGTGGACGCGAGATTCAACGCGACGATAGAACAGGCGAAATCGTATGCGGAAAGCTACGATATGACGCTCGAGGAATACTGCAAGGCGAACAACTCGACGCTCGACGAGTTTGAAGCCGGCGTCAGGGCACAGTGCCAGACGCTCGTGTACGAGGAAATGATACTGCGCGTCATAATTGACAAGGAGGGCATAACGATAACGGACGCCGAGTACGAGGAGGGAAGAGAGCAGTACGCGAAGGACAACGGATTTGCGGACGGCGCGGCGCTCGAACAGTATTACGATAAAAACAACATCGAGGGCAAGAGCGGCAGGGAATATATAACGCAGAGCCTCGTTTGGGATAAGACGCTTCTGTACCTCGTCGAAAAAGCGTACGTGACCGACGCCGAAACATCGGCGGCACAGTGATAAAGTCATAGGTAAGTCCAAACATAAAAATTGAGGAGGAAAAGATATGTGGTTAGTGATCGGTGTGGGAGCAATCATTTTTGCAACATTAAATTTGGTGCTTTCATTTCAAAATAAAAGATCGAAATGGTTTGGTTTTGCCAGCTTGTCTCTAACTGCGTTGACGGTGTGCTCATTTTATTCAGATGCTGCGATACGCGTTGCAAATGAAGATTGGGGCGGTCTTATGGATATACTCCCCACAATGAGTATAGCATTATGGGTTTGCGTTATTATATCTATTATGATAAACTCTGTTCCGATTTTCAAGGATTAGAAGTAATCAATTATCGTTTATCTTTCAAATAGCTTTTAATATTCGCCCTTCCATACACACAACGCAGAAGCAAAAAGACTTGCACATATTACAGTCAATGCGATAAATCGACATTTGAGGCGGAATAATGGCGTCAAGTAAAGAATATTTAGATTTTATTTTAGGACAATTATCCGAACTGGATGAAATTACGGTTCGGTCTTTGATGGGAGAATTTATCATCTATTACCGTGGCAAGATCGTAGGCGGTAAGTCTGAAAAATAAAGCCCAAACGTAGAGTAAAAAAAGCGCAATAAAGCAGACCACGTAGAAGTGGTCAAAAACGG
>CANQMJ010000020.1 GCA_947624945.1 uncultured Clostridia bacterium
TATGCGTTTATAAGTGGTTACGTCGGCTGGAACAGGAAGTGGAAGCCGTCGAGAGTTTTGTCCGTATGGGTGCAGGTGCTCTTCTACACTCTCGTGATGGCGGCGATATTCCTGCCGACCGGAGCTTACGAGGACACCGCAGGCGCGCTGAAGCAGTCGTTTTTCCCGATATTCATGAATCACTACTGGTACATAACGGCGTATGTCGCGCTGATGGTGCTCGCGCCTTTTCTCAATCGCGGCATCGCGAGCGTGACGAAACGCGAGGCGATATGTTTCGTCTGCGCGTCGCTCGTCATATTCATGATTGTGCCGCGCGCGACGAATCTGCCCGTGTTCGGACTGTCGAGCGGGTACAGCGTGCTGTGGCTCGTAGTATGCTACATCTACGGCGGGCTGATCTCTCGCTTCGGGTTCGGACGGTCGATACCGTGGTACGTGCTGCTTATCGTTTATCTCGTTTTGACGGCTGTGACGAGCGCGTTTCGCATGTCGGGCGTCACGAAACAGATGGCGTATATCTCGCCGGCGATATTCATCGGCTCGGCGTCTTTGTGCATTCTGTTTTCAAAGATGCGCATAGGCGAGGCAGGTAAGACGATAGTCGGCATATTCTCGCCCGCGACGCTCGGAGTTTATATAATCCACACGAACTACTTCGTTTGGAACAGGTATATTTACGGGTACGCGTCCGGATTTACGGGCAGCGGCGTCTTCCTGTGCGTGATATCGGTACTTGCCGCGGTTCTCATGATATATCTCGTGCTGTCGCTCTGCGACATCGCGAGGATGCAGCTTTTCCGCCTCGTTCGGCTCGACAGGCTCATAAAGCTCTCGGACAGGCTCGTGAAGGAGCATGACGACGAGTCACTTGAAAAGTGAGCGTATCATCTCGACTATTTTGAATTTGACCGTATAGCGCACGTTGTTGGACTCGGTTATTATCTTATACTGTGACGGTGTGAATCCCGCCTCGACGAATTGACGGCGAAGCTCGCCTTCGTCCGAGGCGGGACTTGTGCACATCCTCGGAAACAGCACGCACCACCAGTTGTGACCCTCGCCGTCGCCGATAATGACGCGCAGCGACGTGTACGACCCGGCGGGCAGCGTGACAGGTCCGTACGATTTGCGCGGGTACGGCTCGGTCGTAAGAGTCGCTGTGACGGGGCGGTCTTCGGGCAGTATCTCCGAGGCGGCGGACGTTATCTCTGGCAGGAGCGCGCGCAGCTCGCGCTCGGCGTCCTCTTTGTTTTCGGCGGTCAGCTTTGAGCCGACGAGATTGAGGACTTCGTCGCGGACGCGTAGCTTTTCAGCTTGGTCGGGTTCCGTGTCCGAGTTGGCGATGACGTGCAGTCTTATTATGTTGTCGCAGAGCGCAAAGTCAGATGCCGACGGCAGAAACGCGGAAAGTGACGATGCGAGCAGGACGAGCGCGCATATGACGGCTAACTTTTTCATTTTGACGTACCTCGCTTGAATGTTTTTTATTTACGCGATTATTTGCCGTAACGGAGAAAAAATATACGCAAAACGCCGCTTATTTTTTCAATTTAACGGTTGTCAAGCGTACCATAATGTGATACAATATCATGAAACGACAAAACGCGTGAAAACGCGCGTCCCACGGCGGTGCGTATGGCAGCAGTATTCAAGCTCAAAAAATATCCCGAACTCGATTTCGCCCCCGATGCGGAATTTATTTGTATTGGCGGCGACGATTCCGAATATATTTTTTTTCCCGGTTTTTGCGATGTGCATGTGCATTTTCGTGAGCCGGGTTTTTCATATAAGGAGACGATAAAAACGGGTACGCTCGCGGCGGCTCACGGCGGCTACACGGACGTATGTACTATGCCGAATCTGTCGCCGGTACCGGACTGCCGCGAAAGTCTTGACGTGCAGCTCGAAATAATACGGCGCGACGCTGTCGTAAACGTGCATCCGTACGCGTCGATAACGGTCGGCGAGCGGGGCGAGCGCCTGTCCGACATGGACGCGCTCGCGCGCGATGCGATAGCATTTTCCGACGACGGACGCGGCGTGCAGTCTGAGGACATGATGCGCGCGGCGATGGAAAAGGCGAGGTCGCTCGGAAAAATGATAGTCGCGCACTGCGAGGTCAACGAGCTTTTGCACGGCGGGTACATACACGACGGCGAATATGCGCGCGCGCACAGTCACCGAGGCATACCGAGCGAGAGCGAGTGGCGGCAGATTGAGCGCGACATCCGCCTCGCCGAGGCGACGGGGTGCGCGTATCACGTATGCCACATATCGTGTAAGGAGAGCGTGGAGCTCATACGCGAGGCGAAGTCGCGCGGAGTCGACGTGACGTGCGAGACGGCGCCGCATTATCTTCTGCTCGACGAGGGCGACTTATGCGAGGACGGCAGGTTCCGCATGAATCCGCCGCTGCGCGGAAGGGAAGACAGGGAAGCGCTCGTCGAGGGCATCGTCGACGGCACGATAGACATGATAGCTACCGACCACGCGCCGCACAGCGCGGAGGAAAAGTCGCGCGGGCTTTCCGGCAGCGCGTTCGGCATCGTCGGGCTCGAGTGCGCGTTCCCGGTGCTTTATACGGGGCTCGTCAAAACAGGCGTGATAACGCTCGAACGTCTCGTCGAGCTTTTGGCGGGCGCGCCGCGCCGCAGATTCGGCATACCCTACGACGGCAGCTATACCGTATGGGATCTCGGCGCGAGATACAAAATCGACACTGACAGCTTTCTGTCGATGGGAAAGTCGACGCCGTTTGCGGGAGCGGACGTATACGGAAAATGCATGGCGACCGTGTGCGGCGGCGAAAAGGTTTATTCTGACTGATATATTCTGAAAGGTAAGAACATGGCAAAGAGAACGGACATCAAAAAGGTACTCATCATAGGGTCGGGACCGATAGTTATCGGTCAGGCGGCGGAGTTCGACTACGCGGGCACGCAGGCGTGCCTCGCGCTCAAGGAGGAGGGATACGAGGTCATACTCGTCAACTCGAATCCCGCGACGATAATGACGGACACGACGATAGCGGATAAGGTCTACATGGAGCCGCTGACGCTCGAATTCGTGGCGAAGATTCTGCGCCGCGAGCGTCCGGACGCGATAGTGCCCGGCATAGGCGGTCAGACGGGACTGAATCTCGCAGTCCAGCTCGAGAAAAAGGGTGTATTGCGCGAGTGCGGCGTCGAGCTGCTCGGTACTCCGCGCGAGTCGATAGAGAGGGCGGAGGACAGAGAGCTCTTTAAGGAGATGTGCCAGTCGATAGGCGAGCCCGTCATCCCGTCCGAGATAACGTACTCTATCGAGGAGGCGAAGGCGGCGGCGACTCACATCGGATATCCCGTCGTTCTGCGTCCCGCGTTCACGCTCGGCGGCACGGGCGGCGGATTTGCGAACGACGAGGAGGAGCTCGTCGAGATCGCGTCGAACGCGTTCAAGCTCTCGCCCGTTCATCAGGTGCTCGTCGAAAAGAGCGTGAAGGGCTATAAAGAGATCGAATTCGAGGTCATGCGTGACAGTAACGACAAGTGCATAACGATATGCGGCATGGAAAACGTCGACCCCGTCGGCGTGCACACGGGCGACTCGATCGTCGTCGCGCCTATTCTGTCGCTGAACGATCACGATCTCAAGATGCTCAACGATTCGGCGATAAAGATCATACGCGAGCTTAAAATACACGGCGGCTGCAACGTGCAGTTCGCGCTCCACCCCGAGACGAGCGAATATTTCTTAATCGAGGTCAACCCGCGCGTGTCGCGTTCGTCGGCGCTCGCGTCAAAGGCGAGCGGATATCCGATCGCTCGCGTGACGGCGAAAATTGCGCTCGGAATGGCGCTCGAGGATATACCCGTGGCGGGCGGCACGGCGGCGACGGAGCCGTCGCTCGACTACATAGTCGCGAAGTTCCCGCGTTTCCCGTTCGACAAGTTCTCCGAGGCGCCGAACACGCTCGGCACGCAGATGAAGGCGACGGGCGAGGTCATGGGCATCGGCTCGACGCTCGAGGAATGTATGCTCAAATCGGTGCGTTCGCTCGAAACGGGCGTGTGCCACCTGCACCTGCCGAAGTTCGACTCGTGGGAGACGGAGCGCATACTCGAGTATATCTCGCAGTTCCGCGACGACAACATTTTTGCGATAACGGAGCTTCTGCGCCGGGGCGTGCCGGTTTCAAAGCTGCATGAGATAACGATGATAACGGAGCTGTTCCTCGAGTCGATAAAGAAGATAGTCGAAATGGAGGGAACGCTCAAAAAATCAAAGGGCGACGAGGGCGTTCTGCGCGAGGCGAAGAAGATGGGATTCTCCGACCCGTATATCGCAAAGCTCTGGAACTGCGGTGAGCTCGACGTTTACGCGCAGCGCAAAAAGTGCGGCATCGTGCCGGTGTTCCGCATGGTGGACACGCTGCACACGGGCAAGTATATAGCGTACCTATACTCGTCGTACTCGGGCAAAAACGATTCGCGCCTGACGGATAAGCCGAAGATAGTGGTGCTCGGCGCGGGCCCGATACGCATAGGTCAGGGCGTCGAGTTCGACTATTCGACGGTCCACGCCGTTCAGACGATAAAGCGCAACGGATATGAGGCTATCATCATCAACAACAACCCCGAGACGGTTTCGACGGACTACACGACGGGCGACAAGCTCTACTTCGAGCCGCTGACGCCGGAGGACGTCATGGCTATAATCGACTTCGAGCAGCCGATGGGAGTTATCGCGTCGCTCGGCGGTCAGACAGCGATAAATCTCGCCGATCCGCTCCACAAGCGCGGAGTCAAGATAATAGGCACCGACTGCGACGCCATCGACAGGGCGGAGGACAGGGACAGCTTCGAGCATGTGCTCGCGGAGCTCGGCATACCGCAGCCGAAGGGGCGCGCCGTCTACGATATCGAGGAGGGCGTCAGAGTTGCAAAAGAGATAGGATATCCCGTGCTCATACGTCCGAGCTTCGTGCTCGGCGGGCGAGCGATGGAGATAGTGGCGAAGGAGGAGCATCTGCGCCGTTATCTTCAGACAGCTGTCGACATCGACCGTGAAAGATGCGTGCTCGTCGACAAGTACATACAGGGGCGCGAGCTCGAGGTCGACGCGATATGCGACGGTCACGACGTATTCGTGCCCGGCATAATGGAGCTCGTGGAGCGCACGGGCATACATTCGGGCGACTCGATATCGGTGTACCCGACGTTCTCTGTGTCGGATAAGGTCAAGGGAACGATACTCGGGTATGCGAAAAAACTCGGGCTCGGTATCGGAATCGTGGGACTTTACAACATACAGTTCATAGTCGACAAGAATGACGACGTCTATATAATCGAGGTCAACCCGCGCTCGTCGCGCACGGTGCCGTTCCTCTCGAAGTCTACGGGGTACAGTCTCGCCGACATCGCGACCGAGGTCATACTCGGCAAGAGCTTAAAGGAGCAGGGAATATTCGACCTCTACCCGCAGGAGAAGAAGAGATACTACGTAAAGGTGCCGGTGTTCTCGTTCAATAAGATAAAGGGGCTCGATGCGTATCTGTCGCCGGAGATGAAGTCGACGGGCGAGGCGATCGGTTACGACGACAAGCTGCACCGCGCGATGTATAAGGCGATGGTGGCGTCGGGTATGAACATGCAGAATTACGGCACGGTGCTCGTGACGCTCGCAGACGAGGACAAGGAGGAGGCGCTGCCGCTCGTCCGCCGCTTCTACGACATGGGTTTCAACATCGAGGCGACGATAGGCACCGCGAATTATCTGCGCGAGCACGGCATACGCACGAGAGTGCGCGGCAAGCTGTCGGAGGGCAGCGACGAGATACTCGACGCGATACGGTCGGGATTCGTCAGCTATGTGATAAACACGCGCGCGATAATGTCGGGCGTGCATTACGAGGACGGCGTGGCGATACGCCGCTGCGCGACCGAGAACAACGTGACGCTGTTCTCGTCGCTCGACACGGTGCGCGTGCTGCTCGATGTTCTCGAGGAAACGACGCTGAAGATATCGACGATAGACGCGAAGTAATGCGGGGCTCCGCCCCGCGCCCCGCACAGGGGACTTTTACAAAAGTCCCCTGTGAACCTTCAAAACTTTTATTACGATAGGATTATGAGAGAGATAATTTTGACCGTGGCGCGGAATGAAAAGATCGCGCGCGGAACGTACAGAATGGAGCTTTCGGGCGACGTATCCGACATCACCTCGCCCGGGCAGTTCATAAACATCAAGCTCGACGGATTCTTTCTGCGCCGTCCTATATCGGTGTCGGACGTCGACTGTGACAAAGGCGTAATGACGATAATATACAAGGTCGTCGGCGCGGGCACCGAGTATATGACGACGCTCGGCGACGGCGCGCGTCTCGACGTTTTGTCGGGGCTCGGCAACGGCTTTGACGCGGACGCATGCAAATCTGACGCGCTGCTCGTCGGAGGCGGCGCGGGCGTCGCGCCGCTCTATATGCTCGCGAAAGCGCTTATTGCGCGCGGTGTGCGCGTATCGTGCGCGCTCGGATTCGGCACGGCGGAGGAGATATTCCTTGCAGACGAGCTGCGCGCGCTCGGGTGCGATGTGAAAGTTGCGACCGTGGACGGCAGCGCGGGTGTCAAAGGATTTGTCACCGACGCGACGGACGGGAGTGAAGAGTATATATACGTATGCGGGCCCGAGCCGATGATGAAAGCCGTATACAAAAAGTCGCGCGCGGACGGTCAGTTCAGTTTCGAGTCGCGCATGGGATGCGGATTCGGCGCGTGCCTCTGCTGCACGTGCAAGACGGTGATGGGCTACAAGCGCATATGCAAGGACGGTCCCGTCCTTTATAGGGAGGAGATACTATGGGAAGGCTGAACGTTACGCTGTGCGGCATAGAGCTCGACAATCCGATAATACCGGCGTCGGGGACGTTCGGGTTCGGGTACGAGTTCGCGGAGATATACGACATAAACTGCCTCGGCACGTTCTCGTTCAAGGGAACGACGAAGGAGCCGCGCCTCGGCAATCCCCTGCCGCGTGTCGCCGAGTGCGCGTCGGGCATGATAAACTCGGTGGGACTGCAAAATCCGGGCGTACATAAGGTGATATCGGACGAGCTGCCGAAGATGAGGAAGTGTTTTCACAAGCCGGTCATGGCGAACATAAGCGGATTTTCCGTCGACGAGTACGCGTATGTGGCGTCGGCGCTCGACGGCGAGCCCGATATAGGCTGGTTCGAGGTCAACGTGAGCTGTCCGAACGTGCATAAAGGCGGCGCCGTCATAGGCTCGGACGCGTGCGCGTCTGCGGACGTGGTGAGGGCGGTCAGGGCGGTGACGAAAAAGCCCGTCATCGTCAAGCTGTCGCCGAACGTGACCGACATCGTATCTATCGCAAAGTCGTGCGAGGACGCGGGCGCGGACGGGATAAGTCTCATCAACACGCTGCTCGGCATGCGCATCGACAAGCGGACGAGAAGACCCGTCATCGCTAACGTGATGGGGGGATTTTCGGGACCCGCCGTATTCCCGGTCGCGGTTAGGATGGTGTATCAGGTCGCGCATGCGGTTGGCGTGCCCGTCGTCGGCATGGGTGGCGTATCGAGCGCGGAGGATGTAGTTGAGATGATGCTCGCGGGCGCGACCGCAGTCGGCGTCGGCGCGGCGAATCTCGTCGACCCGTACGCGTGCAAAAATATAATAAACGATCTGCCGGGGGTGCTCGACAAATATAAGATCGGCGATATAAAAGAAATAATCGGAGGAGTGAAAAATGGGTAAGGATGTAATCGTTGCGTGTGATTTTTCGTCGGGGACAGCGACGCTTGAATTTCTCGACAAATTCACGGGAAGAAAGCCGTTTGTAAAGATCGGCATGGAGCTTTATTACGCGGAGGGACCCGCGATCGTGCGCGAGATCAAGTCGCGCGGGCATAAGATATTCCTTGATCTGAAGCTGCACGACATACCGAACACGGTGAAAAAGGCGATGGCGGTGTTGTCGAATCTCGACGTCGACATATGCAATCTTCATGCGGCGGGAACGAAGGCGATGATGACGGCGGCGCTCGAAGGGTTGACGCGTCCCGACGGCACGCGTCCGCTGCTTATAGCTGTGACGCAGCTTACATCGACCGATCAGGCGTCGATGGAGCGCGATCTTTTGATAAAGGAGCCGATGGAAAAGGTCGTCATGCATTATGCGATGACGGCAAAATCGGCGGGACTTGACGGCGTCGTATGCTCGCCGAGGGAAGCCGAGGCCGTCCATACCGCATGCGGACGCGGATTTTTGACTGTCACGCCGGGCGTTCGCTTCGCGGACGGCGACGCGGGCGATCAGAAGCGCGTCATGACGCCTGAGCAGGCGAAGGCGATAGGCTCCGATTACATCGTCGTCGGCAGACCGATAACGGCGGCGGCCGATCCGGTCGCAGCGTATGAGCGCTGCTGCGCCGAGTTCATCGGTTAAAATAATATATAAACATTCAATTTGGAGGTCAGATATGGAGCTCAGTGTTAAGATAGCGAAGGATCTTTTGAAAATAAAGGCGGTATTTTTCCGTCCCGACGAGCCGTTTACGTGGGCGAGCGGTATTAAAAGCCCCGTCTACTGCGACAACAGGCTCACGCTCACATCTCCCGACGTCAGAAACGATGTAGAAAACGGTCTTGCCGAAACGATACGCAAGCATTACCCCGACGTCGAGGTTTTGATGGGTACGTCGACCGCAGGCATCGCGCACGCGGCGATAGTCGGTCACATTATGGGGCTGCCGATGGGGTATGTCCGCTCGGGCGCGAAGGATCACGGCCGTCAGAATCAGATAGAGGGAAAGTTAGAGCCGGGTCAGAAGGTGGTCGTGGTCGAAGATCTCATCTCGACGGGCGGCAGCGTTCTCGAGGTCGTTGACGTTCTGCGTGAGGCGGGCGCCGAGGTGCTCGGCATCGTCTCGATATTCACGTACGGCATGAGGAAGGCGTTCGAGCGTCTCGACGCGGCGAACGTGAAGAACGTGTCGATAACGGATTTCGACTGCGTCGCCGAGGTAGCGGCGGAGGACGGCTATATCGCGCCCGAGGATGTGGCGCGTCTGCGCAGATTCCGCGATAACCCGTCCGACGAGTCGTGGATCAAGAGCGCGGGTGAGGATAAATAGATGAGATCGGTCATTGATATACTCGACCTCTCGACGGACGAGATAGGCGGGCTCATCGCGGTCGCGGAGGACATTATAGCAAACCCCGCTAAGTATGAGAACGTGTGCCGCTGCAAGAAGCTGGCGACGCTGTTCTTCGAGCCGTCGACAAGGACGAGGATGAG
This sequence comes from uncultured Clostridia bacterium, assembly GCA_947624945.1. GTDB lineage: Bacteria > Bacillota > Clostridia > Oscillospirales > CAG-272 > DTU064. The sequence continues at coordinate 9,301 of CANQMJ010000020.1, forward strand.
CTTCGAGGCGGCGATGTACGAGCTCGGCGGTCACGTCATTTCGATGACGGACGGCGCGTCGTCGTCGGCGTCGAAGGGGGAGAGCGTGTCGGACACGGCGAAGATAGTGTCGTTTTACGCGGATATAATCGCGATGCGGCACCCGAAGGAGGGCGCGGCTCTCGTCGCCGCCAAAAGCGCATCGGTGCCGGTCGTCAACGCCGGCGACGGCGGTCACTGTCATCCGACGCAGACGCTCGCCGACCTGTTGACGATACACCGCGAGAAAGGCGGCTTTTCGGGACTTACGGTCGGTCTTTGCGGCGACCTCAAATTCGGAAGGACCGTACATTCGCTCGTCGGCGCGCTGTCGCGGTACGAGGACATAAAATTCGTGCTGATATCGCCGGACGAGCTGAGACTGCCCGACTATGTAAAGGACGACGTGCTCGACAGAAAGTCGATACCGTATAAGGAGACGTCGAGTCTCGACGACGCTATGGGCGAGCTTGACGTGCTTTACATGACGCGTGTCCAGCGCGAGCGCTTCTTCAACGAGGAGGACTATCTGCGCCTCAAAGACTGCTATATCCTCACGCCTGAAAAGCTGAGGGGCGCGAAGTCCGACATGGCGATACTGCATCCGCTGCCGCGCGTGAACGAGATAAGCGTCGCCGTCGACGACGATCCGCGCGCGTGCTATTTCAGGCAGGCGGCGAACGGCAAGTACATGCGCATGGCGCTGATCATGATGCTGCTCGGACTGCACGCATAAAAAGGGGGACGACGATGAACGTAGATTCGATAATGAACGGCATCGTGATAGACCACATCGCTGCGGGCTGCGGTATGAAGCTCTATATGCTTCTCGGGCTCGATTCGCTCGACGTGTCGGTCGCGCTGATGAGGAACGTGACGAGCCGAAAGATGGGGAAGAAGGACATAATCAAAATCGACGCCGACATTCCCGTAAATTTCGACGTCATCGGGTATGTGGACCCGGGCGCGACTGTCAATATAATCAAAAACGGCGAGCTTTCGGAAAAGCTTACTATCGGTATGCCGGAGCGGCTGACGAACGTGATAAAGTGCAAGAATCCGCGCTGCATCACGACGACGGAGCAGGAGCTCGATCAGGTGTTCAGGCTGTCGGACCGCGAGCGTCAGGAGTACAGGTGCATATACTGCGACACTAAGGCGGCGAAGTAATATGTATGAGGCGTATGCGAAGTCGATAGATTTTCTTCTCGAAAACGCGGGCCCCGTGATACGGTACAGGCTGAGACGCGAGATCTTGAACGATCTTTCAAAGAGCGAGGAAGAAAAGCTGCTCTCCGAGATATACGAAATGCCGCTGTTTCGACGGCTTTGCACGTATGTGAGGCCGGACGGATATATCGGGCGCGGCATGCACAGTTGGGACAACTGGCGCGGGCAGGTGCTGCACGAGACGCCTCTCGAGGACGGCGAGTGCGCGGCGCGGCTTTTGTCCTATTACCGCATACCGAAAAATCACCCGTTCGTCGCGGGTTTTGTGTCCGCGATGAGGGACGAGGAAACGCTTGAGGCGGAATTCTCGTATATCCCGCCGGAGAGGGGAAGGTACGAGGAGAGATTCGTCGGTCACAACAGCGGCAACAGCCTGATGGCGCTCGTATACACGATGCAGGCGCTGCTCGGTTACGGCGACGACTATGACGATCTGCGCGGATTTCAGGATATATGCCTCGAGGGATTCAGGCGCGTGAAGGACATCGGGTCGCTCGACGAGATAACGAAGTTCGATCCGAGCTTGAAGCGGCGCGGAAACTGTCCCTATATCGAGGACGACGAGTTTTTCCCCGATTATTACACGCTTTCGATGCTGGCGTACACGAAAAGTTGGCGGACGCGCGACAATATCCGCATGATGGCGGACGCGCTCAACAACATAAACGATGTGATGAAGCCGGAAAATGCGCTGGCAATCCGGAGCCGCGGGAAATTCCACGGTCCGTGCTTCGCGTTCGTCAACCCGATAAGACCGTTCCGTGTCGACCTCGTCGACTCTGTCGCGTACAAGCGGATGCTTTCCGAGGCGGCGATGCTCGGCGTCGGCAGAAGCGTCGGTGTGCTCGGCGAGACGGCGGCGAATATAGAGGAGGCAATCGCGGTCGACGGCGTTTTGAGGCAGGAGTATAAGAGCATGGGGACGCCGTATCCGACGGCGTATGTCGACGCGCGGCTCGAAGAATACGCCAAAGGCCGTGGCAGGACGTCGTTTTACTGCGACCTCACGTTCTGGGCGGTGGAGCTTTTATATCTGCTCGACCGCGGGGACGCGGAGAGTCGGCAATAATACTTGATTTTGCCGCTTTTTGTACATACGGAGAGGTGTTTTGACTGTGATTTTCTACCTTTGCGGGGCTATTCCGTATTGACATATTTCGCGCCCCGTGTTATAATCGTTTTGTGAAGATGGGACGCGTTCTCCGCGGCTGACGGACATTCGCAGAGCACTGCAAAAAAGCGGAGAAAATCATGTCCCGGGAATTTTTGCCGACCGTCCGGGCATACTCAGATCTATATAATCCGAGTATGCCTTTTTGTTTTTTGAAAAAGCACGGCGGGTGAAAGGAAGCATACGCATATGAAAAAAGTCGGGATAGTAATGGGCAGCGACAGCGATCTGCCTATAATCAAAAAGTGTACGGACACGCTCGACGCGCTCGGCGTGCCGTATGAGGCGCACGTATATTCGGCTCACAGGACGCCCGAGGCGGCGCGCGATTTTGCCGCAGGCGCGAAGTCGAACGGCTTCGGCGTTATCATCGCGGCGGCGGGCATGGCGGCGCATCTTGCGGGAGCGATTGCGGCGAACACGACGCTCCCCGTTATCGGCATACCCTGCAAATCATCAAATCTTGACGGCATTGACGCCCTTTTATCGACGGTGCAGATGCCATCGGGCATTCCGGTGGCGACCGTGGCGATAAACGGAGGGGTCAATGCCGCTTTACTTGCGGCGGAGATCATAGCTGTCGGCGAGCCGGAGCTCGCGGACAAGCTCGACGCGAAGCGCGCCGCCGACGCGGAGAAAGTTCTGCAAAAGGACGCGTCGATAATGGAAAAGCTGCGCGAGGGTTGATCGCGACATCACGGCATTTGACATTTTTGACTTTACGGTAAAGGGGTTATTATGGGTGGATTCTTCGGCATCGCGAGCAAAAAGGACGCCGTCCTCGACGTCTTTTTCGGCACCGACTATCATTCGCATCTCGGCACGAGGCGCGGAGGCATGGCGGCGTTCGATTCGGAGCTCGGGCTCCAGCGCGATATACACAACATAGAAAATTCGCCGTTCCGCACGAAGTTTGAGCGCATAACGGAGGAGATGAGAGGCTGCTCGGCGATAGGCTGCATCAGCGACTACGATCCTCAGCCGCTGCTCATACGTTCGCGCGTCGGCACGTATGCGATATCGGTCGTCGGCATTATAAACAACGCCGACGAGCTTATAGGCAAGTATCTGTCGTTGACGGGCGGTCACTTCGGCGCTATGACGGGAGGCGCCGTCAACTCGACGGAGCTTGTCGCGGGACTTATAAATCAGCGTCCGACGTTCGCGGAGGGCATCAAGTTTGCGCAGGAAAAGATCGAGGGCACGGCTTCGATACTTATTTTGAACGACGACGGCTCGCTGATCGCGGCGCGCGACAGGCTCGGCAGGCTGCCGATAACGATAGGAAAGAGCGAGGACGGCTGCGCCGTGTCGTTTGAGTCGTTCGCGTATAAAAAGCTCGGATACGAGGACGAAAAGGAGCTCGGTCCCGGCGAGATAGTGCGCGTCACCGCCGACGGCGTCGAGCAGCTTTCGCCTCCCGGCGACGAGATGCACATATGCGCGTTTCTGTGGAGCTATTACGGCTATCCGACATCGACTTATGAGGGCGTCAACGTCGAGGTGATGAGATACAGAAACGGCGCTATCATGGCGCAGCATGACAAGGAGGCGGGCGTCGCGGGCGACGTCGACTACATCGGCGGTATGCCCGATTCGGGCACGCCGCATGCGATAGGATATGCAAACGAGAGCAGTCTGCCGTTCGCGCGCGCTTTCATCAAGTATACGCCTACGTGGTCGCGCAGCTTCATGCCGACGCAGCAGTCGGAGCGCAACCGCATCGCAAAGATGAAGCAGATACCCGTTCACGAGCTGATACAGGACAAGAAGCTGTTGTTTGTCGACGACTCGATAGTGCGCGGCACGCAGCTGCGCGAGACGGTGGAGTTTTTGTACGACCACGGCGCAAAGGAAGTGCATATGCGTTCGGCGTGCCCGCCGATAATGTACGGGTGCAAGTACCTGAACTTCTCGCGTTCGAGAAGCGAGATGGAGCTTATCGCAAGGCGCGTCATCGTTGAGCTTGAGGGTGAAGAAGGACTCGAACACATCGACGAGTACAGCGACGGCTCGACGGAGCGCGGCCGCCGTCTGCGCGAGAAGATAAGCGAGGACCTGCATCTTGCGTCTCTCGAATTTCAGTCTTTGGACGGCATAATCGAGGCTATCGGGCTTCCGAGGTGCAAGCTGTGCACATACTGCTGGAGCGGCAAAGAGTAATCGCGGCAAAAATATAATAAGTCGGGAAAAGTTTTGAAGAAGGGGGTTCGGGGGAAGAAACTTTTTCAAAAGTTTCTTCCCCCGCTGTCATATGAATACTAACTCTAAGTCTGATGCTTATGCTGCCGCCGGAGTTGATATCGTTGCGGGTTATCGGTCGGTTGAGCTTATGCGCGAGCATATAAAGCGCACGGAGACGGCGGGCTGTGTGTCCGACGTCGGCGGGTTCGGCGGTCTTTTCGCGCCCGATCTTACGGGAATGAAGGAGCCCGTGCTCGTGTCCGGCACGGACGGCGTCGGAACGAAGCTGAAGCTGGCGTTTCTGCTCGATAAGCACGACACGGTCGGCATCGACTGCGTCGCGATGTGCTGCAACGACATCATCTGCTGCGGCGCGAAGCCGCTGTTCTTCCTCGATTACATCGCGTGCGGCAAAAACGTGCCGGAGCGGATAGCGGAGATAGTGAAGGGCGTGTGCGACGGGTGCGTCGACGCGGGAATGGCGCTCATCGGAGGCGAGACGGCGGAGCATCCGGGTCTTATGCCCGAAAATGAGTACGACCTCGCCGGATACTGCACCGGCATCGTCGACAAGGAAAAGATAATAGACAACGGCAAAATGCGCGCGGGCGATATCGTCATCGCGCTGCCGTCGTCGGGCGTTCATTCGAACGGGTTCTCGCTCGTGCGCCGCGTCTTTGATGTGGAGCATGCGGACATAACGTCGTCTTTGGACGAGCTCGGCGGTAAATCGATTGGCGAGACGCTTCTGACGCCGACGAAGATATATGTGAAGCCGGTGCTTGACTTGATCGAAAAAGTCGAGGTCAAGGGCATATCCCACATCACGGGCGGCGGATTTTACGAAAATATCCCGCGCTCGATCCCGGACGGTCTGTGCGCAAGTATCGAGCGCGCGTCGGTGCGTGTGCTGCCGATATTCGATCTGATCATGAAGCGCGGCGGTATATCGGAGCGCGACATGTTTAACACGTACAATATGGGCGTCGGTATGAGCGTCGTCGTCGGCAAATGCGACGTCGACAAGACGATATCGGTGCTTGCCGGTCACGGCGTCGACGCTTACGTTATCGGCGAGATAGTAAAGGCGGGCGACGACGGCGAGAAAATAAAGATATGGTGATAAAAGGCACAGCGTCGGGTATATCGGCGGGGATAATGATCTCGATAGGCGGCGCGGTCTTCCTCGCGTGCGACAACAGGTACGCGGGCGCGCTCCTCTTCACGGTCGCGCTTCTGTCGATATGCTATAAGGGATATGCGCTCTTTACGGGCAAGGTCGGCGACATCGTTGAAAAGCACAAGAAGGCGGACGTGTCCGAGCTTTTGCTCGCGCTTTTAGGCAACGCGATAGGGACGATCCTGTGCGGGTATCTCATCCGTTTTGCGATGCCGTCGATAGGCGATGCGGCGCAGACTTTGTGCGAGGGCAAGCTGACGCAGGCGATCTTTTCGACGTTCGTGCGCGGCATATTCTGCGGCGTGCTTATGTACATAGCCGTCAGCGTGTTCCGCGAGCGAGGGACCGTCGTGGGAATACTGTTCTGTATCCCTGTGTTCATCCTTGCGGGGTTTGAGCATTCGATAGCGGACATGTTCTATTTTGCCGCGTCGGGGATAGTGTCGGCGAAGGCGGCGCTGTTTATCTGGCTCGTCATAGCGGGCAATTCCGTCGGCGCGTGCATACTGCCGGCGCTCGGACTTTTGGGAAATAGCGAAAGAAAAAACACATAAATATGTGATAAGTACTTGACAAATCGGCGGATTTGTGGTATAATATCTTCGCGGACTTGCTGCGCAAGTCCCAAAAGCGGTGCTTTTGCTGCGGCTCTGCCGCCGGCATCGCCGCAGGCTCGATATTGACGGCCTCGCAAAAATGCTCTTGCAAGCAAGCATTTTTGCTTCGTGGTATAATAATAACACAGTGTTACCGAAAGCCGCGCGATGCTTCGCATCGTCCGCCTTTCGACACTGTAGTTATTATTGACGGCTGCCTGCTCGCACTGCTGTGCGCGCTCGCAGACATGGTATAATAAACGCAAGAGATGTCAAAGCCGCCGCAGAGCGGCGGCGACAATCAAAGGAAGCGTTTATTGACCAAAATTCCTTTCATTTTATGTCGCTGCATTCACAGCGACTCTAAGGTAGGAATTTATGGTATAATATATACAGTCGAAGCGGTGCGGGTTGGTGTGCGGCGGAGGCTGTATGGACGGGGGAGTTCGGTTCGATGAAAGATAAGGCAAAGGTCGCGGTGCTCGTGTCGGGGGGCGGCACGAATTTACAGGCGATAATAGACGCAGTTAAGGGCGGCAAGATAAAGAGCGGGTACGTAGACGTCGTGATATCGAATAAGGCGGGCGCGTACGCGCTCGAAAGAGCGGGCGCCGCCGGTATCGACGGAGTCGTGGTATCGAAGAAGGAACTCGGCTCGCAGGAAGCGTTTGAGGACGCGATCATGCGCGAGATAGACGGTCGGGGCATCGATCTCATCGTGCTGGCGGGCTTCATGGCGATCTTGTCGGAGCGGTTCACGTCGAGGTATGCGGGACGTATCATAAACGTGCATCCGTCGCTCATACCGTCGTTCTGCGGCGCGGGATTTTACGGACTTCACGTTCATGAAGCCGCGCTCGCACGCGGCGTCAAGGTCACGGGCGCGACGGTGCATTTCGTCAACGAGGTGCCGGACGGCGGTCCGATAATCGCGCAGCGCGCCGTATATGTCGAGGACGGCGACACGCCGGAGGTTTTGCAGCGGCGCGTCATGGAGCAGGCCGAGTGGATAATACTGCCGGAGGCAGTCGAAAAAATATGCGCCGCGATAGTCGGCGGGAAAATGTGAAAGGAGCACCTCTTTTATGGACATCTACAAGATAAACGATATAGGCGGGCTTATACGCGGCAACTCGTACGTCGGTCGCGGCATCGTCGCGGGAATGAGCGCGGACGGGAAAAAGTCGTGCAGCGCGTACTTCATCATGGGGCGCAGCGCGAACAGCCGCAACAGAGTTTTCACGGAGAAGAACGGTGAGATATTCACGGAGCCGTATGACGCGTCGAAGGTGGAGGACCCGAGTCTCATCATATATGCGGCGGTGAGAAAGCTCGGGAACGTTCTTATCGTGACGAACGGAGACCAGACCGACACGATATACGACGGTATCAAGTCGGGAAAGACGTTTTCGCAGTCGCTGGAGAAGAGATGCTTCGAGCCTGACGCGCCGAATCTGACGCCGAGGATAAGCGCGGCGCTGACGTTCGGGGACGGCGTATTCTCGTATGAGATGAGCATATTAAAGAGCGCGGACGCGGCGGGGTCTGCGTGCAGCAGATACACGTTCTCGTATTCGCCGCTGCCGGGTCTCGGTCATTTTATCCACACGTATGTGTGCGACGGCAGTCCGATACCGACGTTCCAGGGCGAGCCTGAGCGCGTCATGATACCGGACGATATCGACGAGTTCACAAATACGCTGTGGGATGCGCTCGACGCGGACAATAAGATATCGCTGTGGGTGCGGTACACGGAGCTTGAAACGGGAAAAACGGAAGAAAGACTCATAAACAAGAATAAATAAGGGGGACGGGACAATGAAGGAATTTGAACTTAAGTACGGCTGCAATCCGAATCAGAAGCCGGCGAAGATATTCATGAAAAACGGCGGCGAGCTGCCTATCGAGATAATGAACGGCAAGCCGGGGTATATCAATTTTCTCGACGCGTTCAACTCGTGGCAGCTTGTGAAGGAACTAAAGGAAGCGACGGGTATGGTCGCGGTGACGTCGTTCAAGCATGTGAGTCCGACGTCGGCGGCGGTCGGGACAAAGCTTTCGGACAAGCTCAAAAAGGCGTGCTTCGTCGACGACGTGGAAGGACTCGACGACTCGCCGCTTGCGTGCGCGTATGCGAGAGCGCGCGGCACCGACAGAATGTGCTCGTTCGGCGACTGGGTCGCGCTCTCCGATGTGTGCGACGTTACGACGGCGAAGATGCTCAAGCGCGAGGTGTCGGACGGCATAATCGCGCCCGGTTATGAGCCGGAGGCGCTTGAAATTCTTAAAACGAAGAAGAAGGGCGCGTACAACATAGTTAAAATAGATCCCGATTATGTGCCGGAGCCTGTCGAGCATAAGGATGTGTTCGGCATCACGTTCGAGCAGGGGAGAAACAATTTTAAGATAGGCGCGGAGCTTCTCACAAACGTTGTGACGGCGAACAAGGCGCTGCCCGAGAGCGCGGTGCGCGACCTTATCGTGTCGCTGATAACGCTCAAATACACGCAGTCGAATTCGGTATGTTTTGCCGTCGACGGGCAGGCGATCGGCGTCGGCGCGGGTCAGCAGTCGAGAGTCCACTGCACGCGTCTTGCGGGCACTAAGGCGGACACGTGGTTTCTGCGTCAGTGCGACAAGGTGCTTTCGCTGCCGTTCCGTCCCGAGCTCGGTCGTCCCGACCGCGACAACGTCATCGACGGCTACATCAATCAGAATGAAGAGGACGTCACGGCGGACGGAGTATGGCAGAAATATTTCACGTCGCGTCCGGAGCCGTTGACAAGTGAGGAAAAGCGCGCGTATCTCGATTCGCTGTCGGGCGTGGCGCTCGGTTCCGACGCGTTCTTCCCGTTCGCGGACAACATCGAGCGCGCGAAGAAGAGCGGAGTTTCGTATATCGCCGAGCCGGGCGGCTCGATAAGAGACGATCTCGTCATCGAATGCTGCGACAAGTACGGCATCGCGATGGCGTTCACGGGAATGAGACTGTTCCATCATTGATTCGGCACCGGGAGATTTTGAAAGATGAAGATACTCGTTGTTGGCGGCGGCGGAAGAGAGCACGCCATAATCAAGAAGATAAAGGAAAATAAGAGCGTTGAGGTTATATACGCGCTCCCCGGCAACGGCGGCATCGCGCGCGATGCCGTGTGCGTGCCGATAGGGGCGAAGGATATCGACGGTATCGTGAAGTTCGCGGTCGAAAAAAGTGTCGACTATGCGATAGTGGCGCCGGACGATCCGCTCGTGCTCGGGTGCGTCGACGCGCTCGAGGCGCACGGGATACTGTGCTTCGGTCCGCGTGCGAATGCGGCGATCATCGAGGGCAGCAAGGTGTTCTCGAAGGAGCTGATGAAGAAGTACGGTATACCGACGGCAGCGTATGAGACGTTCTCCGACATGGACGCGGCGCTGTCGTATCTCGAAGATGCGCCGATACCGATAGTGGTGAAGGCGGACGGGCTCGCGCTCGGCAAGGGCGCTATCGTGTGCATGACGCGCGACGAGGCGAAGGACGCGGTCGTCTCGATGATGAGGGACGGCAAGTTCGGCAAGAGCGGCGAGAGAGTCGTTATAGAGGAGTTCATGACGGGTCCCGAGGTGTCGGTTTTGTCGTTCACTGACGGGAACGTCGTCGTGCCGATGGTATCGAGCATGGACCACAAGCGCGCGGGCGACGGCGATACGGGGCTGAACACGGGCGGCATGGGCACTGTCGCGCCGAATCCGTATTACACGGATGCGGTCGCGGACGAGTGCATGGAGAAGATATTCATTCCGACGATGAAGGCGATGAACGCGGAAGGCAGGACGTTCCGCGGCTGCCTCTATTTCGGTTTGATGATAACGCCGGACGGTCCGCGCGTTGTCGAGTACAACTGCCGTTTCGGCGACCCGGAGACGCAGGTCGTTCTGCCGCTGCTCGAGTCCGATCTTTTGACGGTGATGATGGCGACGACGAACGGGACGCTGTCGGAATGCGAGGTCAAGTGGAAGTCGGGATGCGCGGCGTGCGTCGTGGCGGCGTCTGCGGGTTATCCGCAGTCGTATGAGAGCGGATTTGAGCTTACGATACCTGACGATGTGGAGGATCACACGTATGTGGCGGGCGCGGCGATAAACGAAAACGGCGCGCTCGTGACGAAGGGCGGACGCGTCCTCGGCGTCACCGCCGTCGCGGACACGCTCGAAGATGCGCTTTGTGAGTCGTATCGGATGGTGGAGAAGATAGGGTTTGCGAACAAGTACTACCGTCACGACATCGGCAAACGCGCGCTCGAGGCAGGGAGGATATAAGATTTGGTCTACAGGATATATGTTGAGAAGAAGCCGGGGCTCGACAACGAGGCGAGAGGTCTTGCGTCCGACATAAGGACGTTTCTCGGGATCGAGGCGCTCGAAGGTCTGCGTGTCGTGAACCGCTATGACGCGGAGGGACTCGAGCGCGAGCTGTTCGATTATGCGGTGAGGACGGTGTTCTCGGAGCCGCAGCTCGACAATGCGTCGGAGGCGGTCGATTTCGGCGATGCGGTCGTATTCGCGGTCGAGTATCTGCCCGGTCAGTTCGATCAGCGCGCAGATTCGGCGGCGCAGTGCATACAGATAATATCGCAGGGCGAGCGTCCGCTCGTCCGCTCGGCGAAGGTATACGCGCTGTACGGCGCGCTGTCGGAGCATGAGATCGCGGAGATAAAGAAGTATGTGATAAACCCTGTCGAGGCGAGGGAAGCGGAGCTTTCGATGCCCGAGACGCTGCGGGTCGAGTATGAGACGCCGAAGAATGTGCGCGTGCTCGACGGGTTCACGAAGATGGACAGAGCGGCGCTCGAGGGTTTCGTGCGCGAATACGGTCTTGCGATGGATGCGGACGACGCGGAGTTCTGCCGCAAGTATTTCGCGGACGAAGAAGGCCGCGATCCGACGCTGACAGAGATACGCATGATAGACACGTACTGGTCGGATCACTGCCGTCACACGACGTTTTTGACGCATATAGATGCGGTCGAGTTCGACGACGAGGTCTTGCATCGTGCGTATGACAGGTATCTCGCGGTGAGGGAGGAGCTTGGGCGCAAAAAGCCGATATGCCTCATGGACATTGCGACGGTGGCGGTGTCGTATCTGAAGCGTCACGGCAAGCTCGATAAACTCGACGAGTCGGACGAGATAAACGCGTGCACGGTCAAAATAAACGTGGACGTCGACGGTGTAACGGAGCCGTGGCTGCTTTTATTCAAGAATGAGACGCACAATCACCCGACGGAGATCGAGCCGTTCGGCGGCGCGGCGACGTGCATAGGCGGCGCGATTCGCGACCCGCTATCGGGGCGCTCGTACGTGTACGGTGCGATGAGAGTGACGGGCGCTGCCGACCCGACGTCTCCCGTGTCGGAGACGATACCGGGCAAACTGCCGCAGCGCAAGATAGTGACGACGGCGGCGGCGGGTTATTCGTCGTACGGCAACCAGATTGGGCTCGCGACGGGGATAGTGGACGAGATATATCACCCCGGTTATGCGGCGAAGCGAATGGAGATAGGCGCCGTTATCGCGGCGGCGCCGCAGGCGAATGTGCGGCGCGAGACGCCGGAGCCGGGAGACGTGGTGATACTGCTCGGCGGTGCGACGGGTCGCGACGGCATCGGCGGCGCGACGGGTTCGTCGAAGGCGCATAACGCTCATTCGGTCGAGGAGTGCGGCGCGGAGGTGCAGAAGGGCAACGCGCCCGAGGAGCGCAAGCTCCAGCGTCTGTTCCGCAATCCCGAGGCGTCGAGGCTGATCAAGCGCTGCAACGATTTCGGCGCGGGCGGCGTATCGGTTGCGATAGGCGAGCTTGCGGACGGGCTCGATATCGACCTCGACAAAGTCCCGAAGAAGTACGAGGGACTTGACGGCACGGAGCTTGCCATAAGCGAGTCGCAGGAGAGAATGGCAGTCGTAGTTTCTTCGACAGATGTCGATAAATTTTTGGCACTTGCATATAAAGACAATCTGAACGCGGTGCCGGTCGCGGTCGTGAAGGCGGAGCCGAGACTGACGATGAGGTGGCGCGGCGACGTTATCGTCGATATCAGCCGTGAGTTTTTGTCGTCGAACGGCGCGCCGAAGCACATAACGATAATGCCCGAGCACACGCGTCTGACCGACAACAGGGTGACGGGCGGTTTCACCGAAAATTACATGCGCCTTGCGGGAGACCTCAATATCGCGTCGAAGCGCGGTCTTTCGGAGCGGTTCGACTCGACGATCGGCGCGGGCACGGTGCTGATGCCGTTCGGCGGCAAATATCAGCGCACGCCGATACAGGCGATGGTGCAGAAGATATCGGTCGAGTGCGGTCACACCGACGACTGCTCGCTGATGGCGTGGGGATATAATCCGTATCTGACGGAGGAGAGTCCGTATCACGGCGCGTATCTCGCCGTCGTTGAGTCGATATCGAAGCTTATCGCGACGGGTGCGTCGTTTAACGATGTGTATCTGACGTTCCAGGAGTATTTCGAGCATCCCGGTCACGACGGCAGGCGGTGGGGCAAGCCGCTGTCGGCGCTGCTCGGCGCGTTCGAGGCGCAGCTCGACCTCGGCGTCGGCGCGATAGGAGGCAAGGATTCGATGAGCGGCAGCTTCGAGGATCTCGACGTGCCGCCGACGCTCGTTTCGTTCGCGGTGACGACGGAGAAGGTGGGCGACATCGTGCCGAACGAGTTCAAGCGCGCGGGCGACCGTGTAATCGTCGTTGCGCCCGAGTATAACGGCGACATGCTGCCCGACGCGAAGTCGCTGGTCGGCACGTTCAAGGTCGTGACCGACATGCTGCGCTCCGGCAAGGCTGTCACGGCGTATACGCTCGGCATGGGCGGCGCCGCCGAGGCTGTCATGAAGATGACGATGGGCAACGGTTTCGGCTTCGCGTATGACGATGCGGTAACGGAGGACGGTATATTCGGTCTCGGGTACGGCACGTTCTTGCTCGAGGTGACGGACGATATGCCGTATCCGACGCTCGGCGTCATAACCGACGACTGCAAAATAACGTACAAGTCGGAGACGATAGAGCTTTCGGCGCTTGCCGAAGAATATGAGGGAAAGCTCGAATCAGTCTACGCGTGCAACATAGCGCAGGGGAACGGGCGGAAGATCGGGAATTTCGAGTACCGCGCGGAGTCGTATCCGTCGCCGGCAGTAAAGTCGGCGAAGCCGAAGGTGCTGATCCCCGTATTCCCCGGCACGAACTGCGAGTACGACAGTGCGAAGGCTGTCGCCGACGCGGGCGGCGCGCCGCAGATAATGGTGATAAACAATCTGTCCGCGTCCGACATCGCAAGGTCGGTGGATGTATTCGCCGACGAGCTCAAAACGGCGCAGATGGTGTTCATTCCCGGCGGATTCTCCGGCGGCGACGAGCCCGACGGCAGCGGCAAGTTCATCACTGCGTTCTTCCGCAACGCGGCGATACGCGAGGGCGTCGCCGATCTGCTCGACAGTCGCGACGGGTTGATGTGCGGCATTTGCAACGGGTTCCAGGCGCTCGTCAAGCTCGGACTCGTGCCGTACGGGAAGATAATCGACACGGACGAGAGCTGCCCGACTTTGACGTTCAACACGATCGCGCGCCATCAGTCGAAGATAGTGCGCACGCGCATCGCGTCGAACAAGTCGCCGTGGCTGTCGCTGTGTGATGTGGGCGACATCGTGTCGGTGCCGATCTCGCACGGCGAGGGGCGGTTTATCGCGTCGGATGCGCTCGTCGCGGAGCTGGCGAAAAACGGTCAGATCGCGACGCAGTACGTGGACATGGACGGTAATGCGACGTCGGACGTGCAGTATAATCCGAACGATTCCGTATGCGCTATCGAGGGCATCACGTCGCCGGACGGCAGAGTGTTCGGCAAGATGGGACACAGCGAGCGCACGGGCGCGGGGCTTTACAAAAACGTCCCGGGCATGTATAATATACGCATGTTCGAGTCGGCGGTGAAGTATTTTAAGTGAGTTTGAAAGTCGAGTCAATAAAAATTTTTGAAAAGGAGCGCGAGGGAAAACTTTTTATAAAAAGTTTCTCCTCGCAAAAAGGGTGTTTGCCATGAACTTTTTTGAAGAATTAAAGACGTTTGATCCCGAGGTGGCGGGCGCGTGCGAGCTTGAGCTCGAGCGTCAGCGTCACAACATCGAGCTCATCGCGAGCGAGAACATCGTGTCGCGCGCGGTGCTGTTGGCGGCGGGCGGCGTACTCACGAACAAGTACGCGGAG